>JAYTRE010000270.1:0-7817 GCA_043746395.1 Pseudonocardiales bacterium | reverse complement strand
GGGCTCGCGTTGGACACCACACCCACGGCCGGCGTGCCCGGGTTCGTCACGCTGGATCCGGCAACGTCGACGCCGTCGCCCGTACCCACCGCCACTCCGACGGGCTGAGCCGCGTTGGCCTCGCCGCTGCAGCGGGCCGCCGAGGTGATGGACGTCCTGCGTTCGCCGGGTGGCTGCCCATGGGATGCGGCGCAGACGCACCAATCGCTGGCCCGGTACCTGCTCGAGGAGACCTACGAGGTTCTGGAGGCGATCGAGACCGGCGACGTAGCGCTGCTGCGGGAGGAGCTTGGTGACCTGCTGCTGCAGGTGCTCTTCCACGCCCGCCTCGCCCAGGAGTTGCCGCCGGGACAAGCCTTCTCGGTCGAGGATGTGGCCGAGGACCTCGTCGCCAAGCTGATCCGGCGCCACCCGCATGTGTTCGCCGCCGATCCCGGCGGTCCGTCCGGCGCGGGGTCTGCCACTGCCCACTCCGCGGACTCGCTCAACGAGAGCTGGGAGCGCCAGAAGATCAGCGAGAAGGGCCGCACCTCGGCTGTCGACGGGGTTCCGCTCGGCCAACCGGCACTGGCCCTGTCGGCCAAGCTGGTCTCGCGGGCCACCCGGGCCGGGCTCGCCGTCACCCCCGAGCGGACCACCGAGACCGGCGAGGGGCTGTTCGCGGCGGTGCGGGCCGCTGTCGCCGCCGGCATCGACCCGGAGACCGCCCTGCGCGAGACGGCGCGGGCCTACCGCAACGCGATTGTGGCGGCCGAAGCGGGTCTGAATCCCGCTGCGGCTCCGCCCCTCGCGCTTGGCCCGACGTCCGATCGGCACCATCATGGAGCCGTGACCGACCGCACCGAAGCCCCGCTCGTCGCCGACGAGCGCGCCACGCTCATCGGCTTCCTCGACTATCAGCGCGCCACTCTCGCCAGCAAGTGCGCCGGCCTGAGCCCGGAGCAGCTCGCGTCCCGGGCCGTACCGCCGTCCACCCTGTCCCTGCTCGGCCTGCTGCGGCACGCCGCCGAGGTGGAGCGGGGCTGGTTCCGCGACGTCGCGCGCACCGAAACCCGCGGCCTGTACTGGACCGAGCAGCAGCCAGACTTCGAGTTCGACGGCGCGGTGGCCGACCCGGCACTGGTCGAGCGTGCCTACGCCGACTGGCGGGCCGAGATCGCGTATGCGGACGACATGATCGCCGCGCACGGCATGGACGACAGCTTCGCCCGGGCCAAGGACGGTGAGGCCTTCTCGCTGCGCTGGATCATGAGCCACCTGATCGAGGAGTACGCCCGGCACAACGGGCACGCGGACCTACTGCGGCAGGTGATCGACGGCGCCACCGGCGAGTAGCGCACCGATCAGGCAAGCGGCCGGATAGGGTTGCTCGACCGCCCAGCTCGGCGAAAGGACCACCCGTGGCCAGCATCGAGGCCGTTGGCGCCCGCGAGATCCTCGACTCGCGCGGCAACCCGACCGTCGAGGTCGAGGTCGCCCTCGACGACGGCACGCTCAGCCGCGCGGCGGTACCCAGCGGTGCGTCGACGGGCGCCTTCGAGGCGGTCGAGCTGCGCGACGGCGGCGACCGCTACGGCGGCAAGGGCGTCCTCGAGGCGATCACCGCCGTCCTCGACACGATCGGCCCCGAGCTCGTCGGCTTCGAGGCCAGCGAGCAGCGGCTGGTGGACCGGGCGTTGCTGGATCTGGACGGCACGGTGGCCAAGAGCCACCTCGGTGCGAACGCGATCCTCGGCGTCTCGCTCGCTGTCGCGAAGGCCGCGGCCAGCTCCGCCGACCTGCCGCTGTTCCGCTACCTCGGTGGCCCGAACGCCCACCTGCTGCCGGTCCCCATGATGAACATCCTCAACGGCGGCTCGCACGCCGACTCCAACGTGGACGTGCAGGAGTTCATGATCGCCCCGATCGGGGCGCCCACCTACGCCGAAGCGCTGCGCCACGGCGCGGAGGTCTACCACGCCCTCAAGTCCGTGTTGAAGCGCAAGGGCTTGTCGACGGGCCTCGGCGACGAGGGCGGCTTCGCGCCCGACCTCGACTCGAACCGCGCCGCGTTGGACCTCATCGTCGAGGCGATCGGGGAGACCGGCCTGACCGCGGGCGTCGACATCGTACTTGCCGTCGACGTCGCCGCGTCGGAGTTTCACGACGAGCAGGGCTATCGCTTCGAAGGTGGCCTCAAGTCGACCGACGACCTGATCGCGTACTACACCGCGCTGGTCGACGCGTACCCGATCGTCTCCCTCGAGGACCCGCTCGACGAGCAGGACTGGGCCGGGTGGGTGAGCCTGACCGGCGAGCTCGACGACCGCGTGCAGATCGTCGGCGACGACCTGTTCGTCACCAACCCCGAGCGGCTCAGCCGCGGCATCGAGGACGGCGCTGCGAACGCGCTGCTGGTGAAGCTGAACCAGATCGGCACGCTGAGCGAGACCTTCGACGCGGTGGAGCTCGCCCACCGGCACGGCTACCGGTGCATGATCAGCCACCGCTCCGGCGAGACGGAGGACACCACCATCGCCGACCTCGCGGTCGCCACCAACTGCGGGCAGCTCAAGTCCGGCGCGCCGGCCCGCAGCGAGCGTGTCGCCAAGTACAACCAGCTGCTGCGCATCGAGGAAGAGCTCGGCGACGCCGCGCGCTACGCCGGCGCCGCGGCGTTCCCCCGCTACGAGCAGGCCGAGTTCGTCGCGGCCGCCGATCAGAGCTGAGCGCCGTGCCGACTGCTACGCCCACCCGTGTGCCCACGCCCACCCGTGTGCCCACGCCCGCGCCCTGCCGGCGCCCGCGCCCCGCGGTGACCGGCCGGGCCCTCGTGCTGGGCACCCTGGTCGTCCTGTTCGTGGTGCTGCTCGCCTCGCCGCTGCACCGCTACCTGGGTAGCCGCAGCGATGTCGCGCATGCCGCGCAGCAGCTGCGCACCGACCAGGCGCAACTCGCCGCGCTCGCCAAGCAGCAGGCCGAGTGGTCAGACCCCGGCTACATCCAGAGCCAGGCCCGGACCCGGCTGCAGTACGCCATGCCCGGCGATACCGTGTACGTGGTCGTCGGTCCCGGCCAGCGAGCCGGACAGGCCGCCCCGGCGGCCGCGCCGGGCACGTCCAAGCAGCTGGCCGGCTCGACCTGGAACACCCGGCTCTGGGGCAGCATTTCCAGCGCCGGCTCCGCGCCTTGAGCCTGGTCTCGGCCGAGGACCGCAGCATCGTCGCCGCGCAGCTCGGCCGCCCGCCGCGCGCGATCCGCGCCGTGGCGCACCGCTGCCCGTGCGGCAATCCCGACGTCATCGAGACGTCCCCCCGGTTGCCGGACGGCACCCCGTTCCCCACGCTGTACTACCTCACCTGCCCGCGCGCCGCAGCGGCGATCGGCACCCTGGAATCGTCCGGACTGATGCGCGATATGAGCGACCGGCTGCAGACCGACCCCGCGCTCGCGGCGGCCTACCGGGCTGCGCACGACGCCTACCTCACCCGTCGCGACGCGATCGGGCACGTCGCGGAGATCGACGGCGTGAGTGCCGGAGGGATGCCGACGCGGGTGAAGTGCCTGCACGTGCTCGTCGGGCAATCGCTGGCCGCGGGGCCGGGCGTCAACCCGCTGGGGGACGAGGCGCTTGCCCTGCTGCCCCCGTGGTGGCCGGGCGGTCCCTGCGCGGTGGCCACGCCATGAGGGTCGCCGCGATCGACTGCGGCACCAACTCGGTCCGCCTGCTTGTCGCCGACGCGGATGGCGGCGCGCTGCGGGAGGTGCATCGCGAGACGCGCATCGTGCGGCTCGGGCAGGGTGTCGATCGCACCGGCGTGCTCGCCCCGGAGGCGCTCGAGCGCACCCGCGCGGCCCTCGCCGACTACGCCGCGACGATCGCCGCGCTCACCGCGCAGCGGGTGCGGCTCGTCGCCACGAGCGCGACCCGCGACGCCGCCAACCGCGACGAGTTCGCGGCGCTCGTCCGCGCCACGCTCGGCGTCGACGCCGAGGTGGTTAGCGGCACCGAGGAGGCGGCGCTGTCGTTCGCCGGCGCCGTCGAAGCTTTGCCCGACGCGCCTCGCCCGCTGCTGCTCGCCGACATCGGCGGCGGATCTACCGAGCTGGTGCTGGGGTCCTCGGACGCGTTGCGGGCCCATAGCATGAACATCGGGGCAGTGCGGATGACCGAGCGCCACCTGCACGACGATCCGCCGACGGGCGAGCAGGTTGCCGCGGCAATTGCCGACGTCCGGGCCGCGCTCGAGGTCGCCGCACTAGACGTGCCGCTGGACATCCCCGCAGCACTGGTCGGTGTCGCCGGCACCGTGACCACGGTGGCCGCCCTGGTCCTGGAGTTATCGCGCTACGACTCGGCCCGGATTCACGGTTCGGTGCTCAGTGCGACGGCGGTCCACGCCGTGACCGCCCGGCTGCTCGCCATGACCCACGGCGAGCGCGCCGCCCATGCGGTGATCGCCCCGGGCCGCGTCGACGTCATCGCCGGCGGCGCGCTGGTGCTGTCGACCCTGATCGAGCGTCTCGGCGTGCGTGAACTCGTCGTGAGCGAGCACGACATCCTCGACGGCATCGCGCTGAGCCTGCGGTAGGCCGCGTCCAGCGCGCAGGTGGCCGCGGCCTACCGCCGCCGGCCTGCCGACAGCATTTTGTGCGCTCAGCCCGTGGCGTCAACCGCCGTCGCTGCGCCCTGGCCGGCGGGCGCGTCCAGTGTGGACTTGTCCACCTTGGCGGGTGGTTCGGTGCCGATCACGGTCCGCCACAGCTCCTCGGCGCTCCGCCTGGTGAGCAGGTCGGCCAGGACCGTGCCGGCCGCCGACAGCGCCGCCCAGCCGATCGCGTCACGCCACCGCACACCCGGTTGGGACGGCTTGCGGGGCGTCTGAGGCGAGCGCGCTGCGTCCCAGCCGCGCTCGAGGACCTTCTTGGTCGCGATGCCGACCGGGATCCCGATCGCAACTGTGAGCAGCTTCATCACGATCTTTGCCGCAACGTTGGCCATCGTCGCTCCGTTTCGTCGGTGTCTGTTCGGACCCTACCCAGCGGCGCGTTGCCATGACGGCGACGTGTCACGCTGAGCGGGTGACGCCACGACCCGGCGCAGGCTGGCCCACCGATCCAGCGACGGCGCGCACCCCGGTTGCGGCGACACCGGCGCGAGTGGCGGCGTTGGCAGCCTCGGCCCGCACGATCGCGACCCTCAGCGCGCGTGTGACGGTGTGCCGCGCCTGTCCGCGCCTGGTGCAGTGGCGCGAGCAGGTCGCCGAGCACAAGCGCCGGTCGTTTCGCGACGAGCCCTACTGGGGGCGCCCGGTCGCCGGGTTCGGCGCGGCGGATCCCCGCCTGCTCGTCATGGGGCTCGCCCCGGCCGCCCACGGCGGCAACCGCACCGGGCGCATGTTCACCGGCGACCGCAGCGGCGACTGGCTTTTCGGCGCGCTCTACCGCGCGGGCCTGGCCAACCAGCCGAGCTCGGTTGCCGCCGGTGACGGGCTCGAGTTGCGCGGGGTCCACGTCAGCGCGCCGGTGCGCTGCGCACCTCCGGCCAACACCCCGACTACCGACGAGCGCAACACCTGCCGCCCCTGGCTGGTGCGCGAGCTGCAGCTGCTCTGGCCTGGGCTACGGGCGGTGGTGATCCTCGGTGGCTTCGGCTGGTCGGCGTTCTGGCCCGCGCTGCAGGCCGCGGGCGCGCGGGTGCCAGCACGGCTGCCCGCGTTCGGGCACGGCGTCGAAGCCGACGTCGATGGGCGCACGGTGCTGGGCTGCTACCACGTCAGCCAGCAGAACACCTTCACCGGACGGCTGACCGAGCCGATGCTCGACGCCGTATTCGCCAGAGCCGCCGAACTCGCGGGAATTGCCCCGACGCGCGGCTGACAGTACCTGCCGCTGCGGCGCGCGCCCGGCGGTTCGCTACCGTCGCAGCTATGACCGCCGTGAACCACCCAGCCCGGATCGTCATCGTGGGGGGCGGCTATGTCGGGATGTACACCGCCCTCGGCCTGCAGCGGCGGCTCTCGCGCGGGGCCGCCGAGATCACCGTCATCGAACCCCAGTCGAACATGACCTACCAGCCGTTCCTGCCCGAGGCCGCCGCCGGAAGCGTCGAGCCCCGCCACGTCGTTGTCCCGCTGCGCAAGGTGCTGCGCAAGTGCACGATCATCAGCGGGGCGGCGACGCGCATCGAGCACGCTCGCAAGCTCGTCACGGTCGATACCGGCGGGGGCCAGTCGCGCGAACTGTCCTACGACCTGCTCGTCGTCTGCCCGGGTTCGGTGTCGCGGCTGCTGCCGATCCCGGGCCTGGCCGAGCACGGGATCGGGTTCAAGACGATCGGCGAGGCAATCTTGCTGCGCAATCACGTGCTGTCGCGCCTGGATCTGGCCGCGTCGACGGCCGACCCCGAGCGGCGCCGCCGGGCGCTCACCTTCGTCTTCGTCGGCGGTGGGTATGCCGGCGTCGAGGCGATGGCGGAGTTGGAGGACATGGCCCGCTACGCGTTGCGCTACTACCCCGACGTGTCCGCCAAGGACATGCGGTGGGTGCTCGTCGAGGCCGCCAGCCGGATCATGCCCGAGGTGTCGGTGCGCCTCTCGTCCTACACCATCGACCGCCTCGCCGAGCGCGACATCGACGTGCGGCTCGACACCCGCTTGGAGTCGGCGGTCGGCGGCCGGATCGTCCTATCCGACGGGGAGGCCTTCGACGCCGAAACGCTCGTCTGGACCGCGGGGGTGAAGGCCAACCCGATGCTTAACGACACCGACCTTCCCCGCGATGACGCCGGACGCCTGCCCTGCCAGGCGAATCTCACCGTCAAAGGGGTGACCGGGGTGTTTTCGGCCGGCGACTGCGCGGCGGTTCCCGACCTCACCAAGGACGATCCGAACGCCCTGTGCGGCCCCAGCGCGCAGCATGCCGTCCGGCAGTCCAAGACGCTTGCCGCCAACGTGGCCGCAACCGTGCACGGCGGCACCCTGCATGACTACCGGCACGCCTACTCGGGTTCGGTGGCCTCACTCGGGCTGTACCGGGGGGTGGCCGAGATCTACGGCATCAAGCTGCGCGGCCCGATCGCCTGGTTTATGCACCGCACCTATCACGTCTCGAGGATGCCGACCTTCAACCGCAAGGTGCGCGTGGTCGCCGACTGGACCGGCGCAATGCTCCTCCGCCGCGAAATCGTGTCGCTGGGACAGCTGCAGCAGCCGCGCACCGAATTCGAGCAGGCCGCGGGGGAACGAACCGATCCGACACCGGGCGCGCCCGCCCGGCACAATGAGCCTGCGCCCCCGTGGCCCAATGGGCAGAGGCAGACCCCTTAAAAGGGTTTCAGTGTCGGTTCGAATCCGACCGGGGGCACGTGTCCCAGCTGCCATGAGGAGCATGATCACGTGAGCTCAGCAGCATTCGAGCAGACCCAACCGCAGGACTACCTGACCAGACTCGCGCCACGTGAAGGCGCGCAGGTATTGGAAGGTGGCGTGCGACACGCCGTGCCGGAAGAACGCGGTCCAGCCCCGCAGCACCGGGTTGAGTCGGTGCAGCAAGGCTGCCAGCGGCAGGCTGACGCCCTGTCGGCACAACGCGCGCACCTTGTCCTTGATGGCCGCGAGGGTTTTCTTGGACGGGGGGGTGTAGACGTAGCGCCGGTTGGTGCCCTTCAAACTGACCCACTACCACGCGTCCTGCCCTGCCCTGTTGCACAAGGTACCGATTACCGGGACAATCCAACCGCCGCCGATCAGGCGGCCATAGCAGGAGGTATACATGACCTCATGGAATCCCGGCGACCCGCCTGATCCCTCGCAGCAGCCGCAGCCCGGGCAGCAGCC
>JAYTRE010000269.1:0-7849 GCA_043746395.1 Pseudonocardiales bacterium | reverse complement strand
ATCATCGGGGTGCCCGCCTCGAAGCGGTGCGGCGGCGCGGCGAAGGTGCTGCCGCTCAGCTCGACCGTCTCGATCATCTCGCCACCGCCGAGGAACGGCGGCAGCGCCGCGAGCAGGTCGTAGCGTCCCCACAGGACGCCGACGCCGCTGGGGCCGTAGAGCTTGTGGCCGGTGAAGGCCACGAAGTCGGCCCCGAGGTCCGCGACGTCCAATGGCAGGTGCGGGGCGGCCTGGGCGGCGTCGACGATGGACAGGGCCCCGACCGCCCGGGCGCGCGCGACGATGCGCTGCACCGGGTTGATCGTGCCGAGCGCGTTGGACTGGTAGGCGAAGGACACGACCTTGGTGCGCTCGTTGATCACCTCGTCGATGGCGGACCCGACGAGCCGGCCCTCGTCGTCGATGGGGATCCACCGGAACGTCGCCCCGGTGCGTTGGGCCAGCTGCTGCCATGGGACGAGGTTGCTGTGGTGCTCCATCTCAGTGGCCACGATCTCGTCGCCGGGGCCGAGTCGGAACTGCTCCGCCCCGGGGAATGTCGTTGCGTTCGACAGCGAGTAGGCCAGCAGGTTCAACGCCTCGGTGATGTTACGGGTGAAGATCACTTCGTCGCGGGAGGGGGCGTTGAGGAAGGCGGCAACCTTGTCCCGGGCGCCCTCGTAGGCGTGGGTGACCTCGCTGCCCAGCGTGTGCACGGCTCGCGCCACATTGGCGTAGTGGTGGGCGTATAGCTCGGACTCGGCGTCGATGACCTGCTGCGGCTTCTGTGCGCTGTTGGCGCTGTCGAGGTACACCAGCGGGACGCCATGAACCTCGCGCGCCAGGATGGGGAAGTCCTTGCGGACCGCCTCCACGTCGATGCTCACCAGCTCGATCCCTTCCGTGACATCGCACGATCGGTCAAATGGGTGGGCGCACAGGTCTCATGCGGAGGCCGTCTCGTTGACGCCGAAACGGGCGTAGCCGTCGGCCTCGAGGTGTGCGGCGAGTTCCGGGCCGCCGGACTCCGCGATGCGGCCGTCGAAGAAGACGTGCACGAAATCAGGTTCGATGTAGCGCAGGATCCGAGTGTAATGGGTGATCAGCAGGGTTCCGATGCCCGTCGCACGCACCCGGTTCACGCCTTCGCTGACGACCCGGAGGGCGTCCACGTCCAGGCCGGAGTCCGTCTCGTCGAGGATCGCGATCTTCGGCTGCAACAGCTCGAGCTGCAGGATCTCGTGACGCTTCTTCTCCCCGCCGGAGAACCCCTCGTTGAGGCTGCGCTCGGCGAAGGCCTTGTCCATGTCGAGGGCGTCCATCGCGGAGTTGACCTCCTTGACCCAGGCGCGCAGTTTCGGTGCCTCGCCGCGCACCGCGGTCGCCGCGGTGCGCAGGAAGTTGGACACCGACACGCCGGGCACCTCGACCGGGTACTGCATGGCCAGGAACAGGCCCGCCCGAGCGCGCTGGTCGACCGTCAGCGCCAGTACGTCGACCCCGTCCAACGTCACCGAGCCGCCGGTCACGGTGTACTTGGGGTGCCCGGCGATGGAGTAGGCGAGCGTCGACTTGCCCGAGCCGTTGGGGCCCATGATCGCGTGGGTCTGCCCAGAGGACACGGTGAGGTCGACCCCCTTGAGGATCTCCTTCGCCTCGCCTGCGTCGGCCACGGTGACGTGCAGGTCGCGGATCTCGAGCGTGCTCACGCGGTTGTCTCCAGTTCCGGTTCGGCCGCGACGAAGCCCAGCCGGGCCTCGATCGCGGACATGATCTTGTGTTGCAGGTCGGGGATGCCGATGCGATCGACGACGTCGGCGAAGAATCCGCGCACGACCAGGCGCTGGGCTGTCAGGGGGTCGATCCCCCGCGACTGCAGGTAAAACAGCTGCAGGTCGTCGAAGCGTCCAGTGGCGCTCGCGTGCCCGGCACCCGCGATCTCCCCGGTCTCGATCTCGAGGTTCGGCACGGAATCGGCGCGGGCCCCGTCGGACAGCAGCAGGTTGCGGTTCATCTCGTAGGTGCGGGTGCCGCTGGCGCCGGGCCGGATGCGCACGTCGCCGATCCAGACCGTGCGCGCGGTGTCGCCGAGCAGCGCGTTCTTGTAGAGGACGTCGGAGGTGCACTCGGGTTCGGCGTGCTCGACGTACAGGCGCGACTCGAAATGCTGTCCGGCACCGGCGAAGCTGACGCCGAGCAGCTGGGCGAAGCCGCCGGGTCCGGCGTAGCGGACGGTTGCTGCGGTACGTACCAGCGCGCCGCCGAGGGTCACGTTGATGTGCCGGAGCCGGGCGTCGCGGCCCACCAGGATGTCGTGCTGGGCGAGGTGGAAGGCGTCGTCGTCCCACTCCTGCATGCCGACGAGGTCGAGTTGCGCGCCGTCGCCGAGGCGGACCTCGACGTTAACCGCATGCTGACCGCCGCCGCGGTGTTCGATGACGACGGTGGCCCTGCTGTGCGGGCCCGCGTCGATGACCAGGTGGCCGTAGCCCCGCCGCCCGGGCACCCCGGTGACGGTGAGCACGACCGGCTCGGCCGGCTCGGCCCCGGCGGGGATGAGCACTGCGGTGCCCCGGGGCGCCTGCGCCCAGGCCACCGCGGCGATGCGGTCGGCGGGCCGGCCGGCCACGCCCCACAGCGCGTCGGAGCTGTCGATGTCGCGCACCACCGCCGGGGCGGGCACGCTCGACCGGATCGAGGAGGCGTCGACATCGGCCGGCGCGGCGGCGAAGAAGTCACGCAGTAGCCGTGCCGGGGTGAACCGCCACGCCTCCTCGCGTCCGGTCGGTAGCTCGAAGGCCTCGGGATCGCGGGAGGTGAAGCGTTCCGGCGGGGACCCGGTGGGGGGGCGCTGTTGAGTCGTCGTCATCGATGCGTCCGGGCGCCTAGCCCACGGCCCCTTCCATCTGCAGTTCGATCAGGCGGTTGAGCTCGAGCGCGTACTCCATCGGCAGCTCCCGGGCGATCGGCTCGACGAAACCGCGCACGATCATCGCCATCGCCTCGTCTTCGCTTAGCCCCCGGCTCATCAGGTAGAACAGCTGGCTCTCGCTCACCTTGGACACTGTCGCCTCGTGCCCCATCGACACGTCGTCCTCGCGAACATCGACATAGGGATAAGTGTCCGAACGGCTGATGGTGTCGACGAGCAGCGCGTCACACTTGACGGTAGAGGCGCTGTGGTGCGCGCCCTTGTGCACCTCGACCAGACCCCGGTAGGACGTGCGTCCACCACCGCGCGCGACCGACTTGGAGATGATCGTCGAGGAGGTGTGCGGCGCCAGGTGCAGCATCTTCGCACCGGCGTCCTGGTGCTGCCCCTGGCCGGCGAACGCGATGGACAGGACCTCGCCCTTGGCGTACTCCCCCATCAACCAGACGGCCGGGTACTTCATCGTCACCTTCGAGCCGATGTTGCCGTCCACCCACTCCATCGTCGCGCCGGCTTCGGCCTTGGCGCGCTTGGTGACGAGGTTGTACACGTTGTTCGACCAGTTCTGGATGGTCGTGTAGCGGCAGCGGGCGCCCTTCTTGACGATGATCTCGACGACCGCCGAGTGCAGCGAGTCGGAGCTGTAGATCGGGGCGGTGCAGCCTTCGACGTAGTGCACGTAGGCGTCCTCGTCGACGATGATCAGGGTGCGTTCGAACTGCCCCATGTTCTCGGTGTTGATCCGGAAGTAGGCCTGCAGCGGGATCTCGACGTGCACGCCCTTGGGCACGTAGATGAACGATCCGCCGGACCACACCGCGGTGTTCAATGCCGAGAACTTGTTGTCGCCGGAGGGGATCACCGAGGCGAAGTACTCCGCGAAGAGCTCGGGATGCTCGCGCAGCCCGCTGTCGGTGTCGAGGAAGATCACGCCTTGGTCCTCGAGCTCCTTCTGGATCTGGTGGTAGACCACTTCGGACTCGTACTGCGCGGCGACGCCGGAGACCAGCCGCTGCTTCTCGGCCTCCGGGATGCCGAGCCGGTCATAGGTGTTCTTGATTTCGGCCGGCAGGTCGTCCCACGTCGCGGCTTGCTTCTCGGTCGAGCGCACGAAGTACTTGATGTTGTCGAAGTCGATGCCCGACAGGTCCGAACCCCAGGTCGGCATCGGCTTGCGGTCGAAGATCGACAGCGCCTTGAGCCGCTTCTCGAGCATCCACGCCGGCTCGCTCTTCTTGGCGGAGATATCGCGCACGACCGCTTCGGACAGGCCGCGTTTGGCGGTGGCCCCGGCCGAGTCGGTGTCGGACCAGCCGAAGTTGTAGCGCGAGAGCGCGTCGATCTGCTCGTCCTGAGTGAGGGTTCGCTCGGGTGCAGTGGTCATGTGTTCAGGTCCTCCCGGATCGGGCGGTGACGGGTTCTGGCGCTGACGGTTTCGGGTGTACGGACGATCGGCGGGACAGGGACGTGTGTGGTGCAGACCCCGTCGCCATGGGCGATCGTGGCCAGCCTCTGGACGTAGGTACCGAGGACGCGTTCGAACGCGCGCGTCTCCGCCTCGCACAGTTGGGGGAATTCGGCAGCGACGTGGGCGACCGGGCAGTGGTGCTGGCATAGTTGAACACCGGCCGTGGCGCTCTCAGTGCCGGCAACGTAGCCGTTGTGGGTCAGCGCCCCCGCGAGGGCCCGGGTGCGGTCGGCCGGGCCGGCGGCGGGATCGATTTCACCGGCCACGAGCAGCACGAGCGAGTCGGCCCGATGCTTCGCGAAGTCCGCTACCGCCGCGTCGCCCCCGGTCTCGCGCAGGTAGCGCAGCGCCGTGGTGGCCAGGTCGTCATAGGCGTGCGGGAACTTTGCCCGGCCCGCGTCGGTCAGCGCATAGCTGCGCGATGGCCGGCCGCGACCGCGGTGGCGCAAGGGCCGCGGCTTGCTCTGCGCGAGCAGCCCGTCACTGACGAGCGCGTCGAGGTGACGGCGGATCGCCGCCGGCGAGAGCCCGAGCTGCCCGGCGAGGGCGGCCGCGCTCTGCGGGCCCTGCTCGAGCACCAGCCGGGCGACCGCGTCGCGGGTTCGGTCGGAGCCGCCCGCCACCCGGTGCTCGGTCCCAGTCTGGATTTTCACTACACCAGTATGACGTATTTAGCGGGCGCCCGTCGAGGCGGGTTCTTCGCGCGGCGCGGTAGCTTCACCCAGTGCTCTATCGGACCTTGGAACTGACCGTGGCTCCGGCCCTGCGGGCGTACTACCGGCCGGAGATCACCGGGTTGCACAACGTGCCCCGCACCGGGCCGATCATTCTCGCGGCCAATCACGTCTCCTTCACCGACGAGGTGTTCACCCCGCTCGCCGCACGCCGGCAGGTCTGCTACTTCGCCAAGGCCGAGTACTTCACCGGCACCGGGATCCGGGGTCGCGCGATGGCGGCGTTCTTCCACGGTCTCGGGCACGTGCCGGTCCAGCGTGACCACACCCGATCAGCGGCCGCAGTCATCGACATCGGGGTCGAGCTGCTGCGCGGGGGCCGCGCCCTGGGGATCTACCCCGAGGGCACCCGGTCCCCCGACGGGCGGCTGTACAAGTTCCGCACCGGCGTGGCGCGGGTCGCGCTGCGTTCGGGTGTGCCGGTGGTGCCGGTCGGCCTGGTCGGCACCCGCGAGGTCCAGCCCCCGGACAGCCGCCGCTGGCACCGGGCACCCGTGGGGATCCACTTCGGCACCCCGCTCAGCTTCGCCTCCCGCTCCTACGAGGAGCGCAGCTCCAAGGTGCTTCGCGAGCTGACCGAGACGATCCGGGAGGCGGTTCAGGCGCTGTCCGGACAGCACTACGTCGACAGCTTTGCCTCGTCGGTCAAGGACAGCGCGGCGCCGTCGGCAGGCCCGGGTGACCGTTAGCCCCTCCGCCGTCGGCCGGCGCGCGGCAGCTTCCTAGACTGACGCGGTGTCCGCCGTTGTCGCCGCTGCCGTCGAGCTCGTGGACCTCGTCAAGGTCTATGACGGCCGGCGCGCGGTCGACGGCCTGACGCTCACCGTCGGGCGGGGTTGTGTGCTCGCCCTGCTCGGCCCCAACGGCGCCGGCAAGACGACCACCATCGAAATCTGCGAGGGATTCCGCCGGCCCGACGCCGGTCGGGTTCGGGTGCTCGGTCTCGACCCCATCGCCGACGGCCCCTCGGTGCGCCCGCGGGTCGGCGTGATGCTGCAGGACGGTGTCGGCGGCTACGCCGCGGCCCGTACCGGCGAACTCCTGCGCCTGTTCGCCAGTTACGCCGCGCACCCGCTGGACCCGGCCACGCTGCTGAGCTGCGTCGGACTCGCCGAGGCTGCTGCCATTCCAGTGAAGCGACTGTCCGGCGGACAGCGGCAGCGGCTGTCGCTGGCGCTGGCGCTGGTGGGCCGGCCGGAGCTCGTGTTTCTCGACGAGCCCACCGCCGGCATGGATCCGCAGGCGCGGCACGGCACCTGGGAGCTGATCCGGGCGCTGCGGGCCGACGGCGTCAGCGTCGTGTTGACCACGCACTTCCTCGACGAGGCCGAGCAGCTGGCCGACACTGTCGTCGTGATGGATGCCGGCCGGGTCGTTGCCTCGGGAACGCCGGCCGAGCTCACCCGGTCCGGTGCCGACGGGCAGATCCGGTTCCGGGCGCGGCCCGCGCTGCGGCTGGATTCCCTGCGGGCTGCGCTCCCCGCGACGGCGGTGGCCTCGGAGCCGGAGCCGGGCCGCTATCTCGTCGCCGGCGAGCTCGACCCGCAGTTGCTTGCCACGCTCACCGCGTGGTGCGCGAGCCAGGGGGTGCTCGCCGAGGAGCTGGCCGTCGAACGGCGCAGCCTGGAAGACGTCTTCCTCGACCTGACCGGGCGGGAGATGCGCGCATGAGTGCTGCCCCGACCTCCTTCGCGCCGGACCCGGGCGCCGCGCCGCGCCTGCGCATGTTGCGCGCGCAGACGCTCATGGAGTTCCGGCTGCTGATGCGCAACGGCGAGCAGGTCGGACTCACCTTCGTCATGCCGCTGCTCCTCTTGTTCTTCTTCAACCTGCCGCTGCTGTACTCCCTGCCCACCCCCCGCCGGATCGACTTCGTGGTGCCGAGCATCATCGCGCTCGCGGTGATGTCAGCGTCGTTCACCGGCCTGGCCATCGGCACCGGCTTCGAACGCAAATACGCGGTGCTCAAGCGGCTCGGCGCCACCGCGCTGCCTCGGGCGACCCTGGTCGGCGGCAAGACCCTGTCGGTGCTGCTGGTCGAGCTGGCGCAGCTGGTGTTCGTGTGCGGCCTTGGGCTGGCCCTGGCCTGGCACCCGCACGGTGACCCGGTGTTCGCGCTCGTGCTGGTCGTGCTCGGGACGGCGGCCTTCGGCGGGCTCGGGCTGCTGCTGGCCGGGACGTTACGCGCCGAGGTGACCCTGGCTGCCTCGAACCTGGTGTGGCTCGTCCTGCTGTTCGCCGGTGGCATCGCCATCCCGCTGTCGAAGTACCCGCCCGCCGTTGCCCAGGTGCTGCAGTGGCTGCCGTCGGCGGCCCTGTCCGACGGCCTGCACCAGGCCTTCACGCAGGGCGGCGGGCTGCCCCTGCGCGCGGCGGGGACACTGGTGGCCTGGGCGGCCGTGGGGCTGCCCGCGGCAGCAAGGTGGTTCCGGTGGGAGTAGGGCAGGCGGCCAGCCGAGTGCGGGTCTTAGCGCCGGCCGGGCGAGGGGGCCAACGGTGGCTGCCGAGGGGGCTGCGCTCGCCACTCGCGCTGCGCCGGCTCGCACTTGCCTCGGTGATCGCCAACGTCGTCATCGTGGTCACCGGCGGCGCGGTGCGCCTCACCAACTCCGGCCTGGGCTGCCCGACCTGGCCGTCGTGCACCGACGCCTCGCTCACGCCTACCAAGGCCTACGCGATTCACGGCATCATCGAGTTCACCAACCGGCAGCTGACCTTCGTCCTGGTGTTCATTGC
>JAYTRE010000268.1:0-3012 GCA_043746395.1 Pseudonocardiales bacterium | reverse complement strand
CCCTCAGCGCATCAGCAGGTGTGCGGCGCGTTCGATGTCGGCCTCGCCGAGCAGCACCAGGTTCGCCGCATCACCGAGCGGGACGAAGCTGTCCTGGCTCGCGACCCGCGCCATCCGCCCGGTGAAGCCCCCGTCGACGAGCGCGGCCAGCACTCCCTCGCCGACACCGCCGGAGTGGCGCGTCTCGTCCACCACGAGTACCCGGCCGGTGGCGTGCGCCTCGCGCAGGATGTCGTCCACTGGTAACGGGCTGAGCCAGCGCAGGTCCACGATCCGTGCCGCAATCCCTTGCGCAGCAAGGCGAACTGCCACCCGAAGGCTCATCCGCAGGCCGTTGCCGAAGCTGACGATCGTCAGGTGCGTCCCGTCGCCGTGCGTTCGGGCGCTGCCGATCGCAACGTCCAAGCTGGGGTCGGGCGTAGCCAGCCAGCCGCGGTCGCCGGCCTGGTACAGGTCACGCTCGTGGTACAGCGCGATCGGCTCGAGGAAGACGCTGACCTGACCCGCCGTCGACGCAGCGGCCAGGCACGAGCGCAGCATCGGCGCCGCGTCCTCCGGACGGGACGCGACGGCGACCACGAGGCCCGGAATGTCGCGCAGCACGCCGACAGCGTTGTCGTTGTGGAAGTGACCGCCGAAGCCCTTCTGGTAGGCGAGGCCGGCAACCCGAACGACCATCGGGTTGGTGTACGTGCCGTCGCTGAAGAAGCGCAGGCTGGCGGCTTCACCGCGCAGCTGGTCCTCGGCGTTGTGCAGATAGGCGAGGTACTGGATCTCGGGTATCGGCAGCAGGCCGCTGACTCCCAGACCGAGGCCGAGGCCGAGGATCGACTGTTCGTCGAGCAACGTGTCGAAGACCCGCGGGGCACCGAAGCGTTGCTGCAGGCCGCGGGTGAGCCCGTAGACGCCGCCCTTGCGCCCAACGTCCTCACCGAACACCAGCACTTCCGGACGGCTGGCGAGTGCCTCGGCGAGCGCGGCGTTGATGCTCTGCGCGAGTGTCAATGCCTGCTCGCGTCCGCGCGGGGCGGTGGGCGCGGCTGCCAGCGCCAGCTGACCTGCCGCCCGCACCACCTCGGCCGCGATCGCTGCGCGATCGCGCGGCGCGATCGGTGCCACGACAGCGGCGGCCGAGCGGAGCCGTGGCGCGCCAGCCAGCTCCGCGGCGATCTCGCGCACGCGAGCGGCGATGGCGTCATAGCGGGTGAGCAGCTCGGCGCCGCCGGCCAGCCGCGCGAGCGCGAGTAACGGGTCACGGTCGAGGTCCGCGGCGAGCGCTGCGGGGGAGCGGTAACCCGACTCGACATCGGTACCTGCATGGCCCAGGTAGCGGACTGTGCGCAGGTGCAGCAGAGCCGGGCGGCGTTCCCGGCGGGCAAGTGCGACGGCCTCGACGGCAGCCCGACGCACGGCATCCGGGTTATCGCCGTCGGCGCTGAGATAGCGGATTCCCGGACGGCGCGCCGCCTCCTCGACCCAGCCCGGCGGTGAGGGCACCGAGATGCCCAAGCCGTTGTCCTCGCACACCAGCACCAGCGGCAACGCAAGGCCCTGCTGCACGCAGTATCCGGCGGTGTTCAGTGCGCCCACTGCGGTGGAGTGGTTCAGGCTCGCGTCGCCGAAGCTGCAGACGGCGACCGAGTCCGCAGCCCAGCGGGTGGCCAGGCCCAGCCGCTTGGCGCGGCCGATGGCAAACGCGACGCCCACCGCCCGCGGCAGGTGCGAGGCGATCGTCGAGGTTTGCGGGATGACGGCGAGCGAGGCGTCGCCGAACACCTTGTGCCGCCCTCCGGAGGCCGGGTCCGCCACGCCAGCGACCAGGCCGAGCAGCACGGCCCGCAGCGCGTCGTCCAGGCTGCGCCCGGCCTGCAGCGCGCGGGCGAGGAAGAACGCCCCGGAGCGGTAGTGCAGCAGCGCCGGATCGCTCGGGCGCAGCTCCTCGGCCACGACGGCGTTGGACTCGTGACCAGCCGAGCCGATCGTGTAGAAGCCGTGCCCCCGCTCGCGCATCCGGCGCGCCTCGATGTCGAGTAGGCGACTGCCAGCCATTGCGTCGAAGGTGGCGAGCAGCTCGGGTCGAGCGGGACGTTCGGGGAGCGCACCCAGCCGCGCCCGGACGCTGCGATCGAGATCGTCATGCACGCTTGCGGCGCCGCTGCCGCTGGGAGAGCTCACCTGTCAGATCATGCCGATGTCCCGGCGGCGCCGACAGGCCGCACACCGTCCAGCGGCGCGCTCGCGCGACCGGGTGTGCCGGTCAGTGAAGGCGCCGACCCGGGCCCTCGGCACCCGACCGGCGCCGCCGGGCCACGTCCCCGCTGCGGTGATAGCGGAGGTTGGCGGCCAGCCGGGTGCGCAGCGGCAGCTGGCGGCGGACAAGACGGCGCAGCTCGATCTGCGAAATCCACGCGCGTTCGGCGTCGGCGGGTCCTACCGCGGCCGTGCTGCTGTAGATGACCAGGTCAGCCGCCTGCCCGAGAAAGGCCGCATGCGCGCCCGACTCGGGCCCGAACTGGGTCGCTGTGGCGGCAGCGACCTCGCTGCTGGTCAGCGCCGTCGACTCCGGCAGGCCGGACTCAGCCAGCACGTCGAGGCCCTCGTGCCACGCGGCGAGCACCCGAAGGCGCGCATCCGGCTCGTGGCGTCGCCGGCGCAGCCGCAGTCGCTTGCGCAGCAGGAGAAGGAGCGGCACTAGCACCAGTAGCACCCCAATGGCGATCAGAACCCCGATCACCAACGGCATGGGTGAGGCCGCGCGCGGGTGCGGCACGGTGCTCTTGGGCGCGACTGCGTGACCGCCGTCGGACTGGGTGAACAGCGCATTCTGGCTCGGGGGTGCGCTCGCGGGGGGCGAAGGTTGGGTGCCGACGCGCTGTTGCGATCCCGACGCTCCGTATCGTCCCGGCGACGGGTCGGCGACCACCCAGCCGCTGCCCCGGATCGGGATCTCCACCCAGGTCCAGGCCTGCGCGGTCGACACGTCGTAGCGGCCCGGCGCGAGCGTCGTGGCAC
>JAYTRE010000267.1:0-1549 GCA_043746395.1 Pseudonocardiales bacterium | reverse complement strand
GCCCAGCGGGTGGGCATCACCGGGGTGCCGGGCGTGGGCAAATCAACGTTCATCGACCAGCTCGGCAGCAACCTGATCGCCGGCGGTCACCGGGTGGCGGTGCTCGCTGTGGACCCGTCGTCCTCGCGCAGCGGCGGCAGCATTCTCGGTGACAGGACGCGGATGGCGCGCCTGGCAGCCCATCCCAGCTCCTTCGTGCGGCCGGCACCGAGCGCCGGCACGCTGGGCGGCGTCGCGCAGGCCACCCGCGAGAGCATGCTGGTGATGGAGGCGGCAGGCTATGACGTCGTGCTCGTCGAGACGGTCGGGGTCGGGCAGTCGGAGTACGTCGTCGCGGGCCTGGTCGACACCTTCCTGTTGCTCACCCTGGCCCGCACCGGCGACTCGCTGCAGGGCATGAAGCGCGGCATCCTCGAACTGGCCGACGTGATCGCGGTCAACAAGGCCGACGAGCAGCACGAGTCCGAGTCCGAGCGGGCGGCGCGCGAGCTGGCCGGGGCGCTGCGGTTCCTGCGGGGCGCCGAGGACGACTGGCAGACGCCCGTAGTCACCTGCAGCGGCCTGCACAACATCAACCTCGATAAGGTCTGGAGACACGTGCAGCGCCACCGCGATCGGCTGCTCGAGCGCGGCGAGCTGGAGACCAAGCGCCGTGGCCAGCTCGTCGAATGGACGCGCACCATGGTCCGCGACCGGATGCTGTTGCGGCTCGACGCCCCGGGCGTGCGGGAGATCGTCGCGTCCGCCGAGGCCGCGGTCCTGGCTGCGGAGCTCACCCCGGACCAGGCCGCGACCCGCATCCTGGCCGCGCTGAACGGCTGACTGCCGGGCCGCGGAGTCGGTTCGCCGTGACCGGACGGTATCGTCGCCGGGTGGCCAGCAAGCGCACGCCGAGCGCTAAACCGGCTCTCGGCTCCTCCTCGCGGCCGGCGGCTACTGCGACAGCTGCCCAGCAGCGGCTCGCCGCGAAGCGGGCCATGGCCGCCGCGAGCAGGGCCAAGGCCGCCCGACTACGCCGGATGCTCACCATCGTCGTGGCGCCGGTCGGCGTGGTCGTCGCGATCGTCGCGATCTTCGTGGTGGTCAAGGCGTCGCGCGGTAGCAGCGCGAAACAGGGGCAGGGCGCGACGACGGCCGCGGCTGCGGTGATCAGCGACGTCACCGGCGTGCCGGCCGCGGTGCTCGACGCCGTCGGCGTGGGTTCGGTCACGACGCTGCCCAAGGCGCAGAGCGGCCCGCCGCTCACCGCCGGTGGGTTGCCTCAGGTGCTCTACGTCGGCGCCGAGTTCTGCCCGTACTGCGCTGCCGAACGATGGGGGCTCGTCGTGGCCCTGTCGCGGTTCGGGACGTTCACGAACCTCGGCCAGACCGCGTCCAGCCCCAACGACGTGTACCCGAACACGGCGACGCTCGACTTCCACGGTGCCAGCTACACCAGCGCCTACCTGTCCTTCACCGGCAAGGAGGTCGAGACCAACACGCCGGCGCCAGGGGGCGGGTACACCGCGCTGGATACCCTCACCCCGGCGGAGCAGTCGCTGTTCACGTC
>JAYTRE010000266.1:0-6712 GCA_043746395.1 Pseudonocardiales bacterium | reverse complement strand
ACGTCAGTGGGACCGGGCAGGTCCATCCACTGCACGTGCAGGGCGGTCATGGCCCCGACGTCGAGCAGCACGACCGACAGTTCGGCGAGCCGGTTCACGCCTTGGGCGTCGAGGACGAACCGGGCGAGCTGCGCGAGCGCGAGTTCGTCGAAGTCGACGTCCGACTCGTTGTTGATCTCGATGCTCACCAGATCTCCTGCGCCGCTTCAGCGACGGGGTTTGCTGCGCTGGGGACGCTGCCCGGGCGCGGTGGCCAGCTGCGTGGCTTCGCTTGCGTCCCAGCGCTCGTAGGCGTCGACGATCTCGCCGACCAGCCGGTGCCGCACAACGTCGCTGGAGGTGAGGTAGGCGAAGTGCACATCGTCGATGTCGGTGAGGATGTCGCGCACGACCCGCAAACCGCTGCGGGTGTCGCCGGGCAGGTCGACCTGGGTGATGTCGCCGGTCACCACGATCCTCGACCCGAACCCGAGCCTGGTCAGGAACATCTTCAGCTGCTCGATCGTGGTGTTCTGCGCCTCGTCCAGAATGATGAACGAGTCGTTGAGGGTGCGCCCGCGCATGTAGGCCAGCGGCGCGACCTCGATCGTCCCGGCAGCCAGCAGCCGCGGGATGCTGTCGGGGTCGATCATGTCGTGCAGCGCGTCCATCAGCGGACGCAGGTACGGGTCGATCTTGTCGTTGAGCGTGCCCGGCAGGAAGCCGAGCCGCTCCCCCGCCTCCACGGCCGGCCGGGTGAGGATGATCCGGGTCACCTGCTTGGCCTGCAGTGCCTGCAGCGCCTTCGCCACGGCCAGGTAGGTCTTGCCGGTCCCGGCCGGGCCGATACCGAACACCACCGTGTGCTCGTCGATGGCATCGACGTAACGCTTCTGGTTCAGCGTCTTGGGACGGATGTTCTTGCCCCGCCGCGACAGGATGTTGAGGCTGAGGACCTCCGCCGGCCGGGCACCGGAGTCGGCGGTGAGGATGCCGAGGGTCCGGCTCACCGCATCGGGGGTGAGGTGCTGGCCGGCCTTGATCAGCTCGAGCAGTTCTTCGAAGAGCCGCACGGCCACTGCGTTGTCGGCTGCCGCGCCGGTGATGGTGATCTCGTTTCCCCGCACGTACACGTCGCTGTGGAGGCTGCGCTCGATCACCCGCAGCAACTCGTCGCGGGAGCCGAGCAGCGAGACCATCGCCTGCTCGCCCGGCACGACTACGGTGGTGGAGACACGATCCGGGTTACGCGTGGGATCGGACAAAGTGCGCTCTCTGGTCGGCTGCGTGGACAGTATCCACTGTAGCGGCGCTCAACCCGGGGGCCACGTCATCGGCCGGCCGGCCAGGACGTGGGCGTGCACATGGAACACGCTCTGCCCAACCCCGGCGCCGGTGTTGAACACCGTGCGGAAGTCGCCAAGCCCCTGCTCCTCGACCACGCCGCGGACGGCCGCGAGCAGCGCGGCCGACGCCTCGGGATCGGCGCCGAGAGCGGTGAGGTCGGCCAGGTGCTTGCGGAGGATCACCAGCAGGTGGACGGGTGCCTGCGGGTTGATGTCGGCGAACGCCAGCGTGTGCTCATCCTCGCGGACCATGGTCACGGGGACGTCGCCGGCGACGATCGCGCAGAAGATGCAGTCGGCAGCCATGCTCGGGAAGGCTACCGGCCGGTCACCCTAGATCCAGCGGCCCAGGCGTACCGACAGCGCGGCGAGGGCGGCCGCCCCGGCGGTCGAGGTTCGTAGTACCGGCCCGCCCAGGCGGACCAGCGCGGCACCCGCGGCGGTGAACGCGTCGAGCTCCTCGCCCGCGAGCCCGCCCTCCGGCCCGACGACGACCACCACCTCGGCCGACTGCGGCAACTCCACCGTGGCCACCGATACCGGCGCGCAGCCGTGCAGGACGAGTCCGGCCCCGCCCGCCAGGCGGGCCGCGACCTGCGCGGTGCTCGCCGGCTCGCTGACCGTCGGGACCCACGCCCGGCGGCTCTGCTTGGTCGCCTCCGCCGCGGTGCGCCGCCACCGCTCGAGCGCCTTGGCGCCACGCCCGTCCCGCCACTGCACGATCGAACGAGACGCGGCCCACGGCACGATCTCGTCGACGCCGAGTTCGGTGAGCAGCTCGACGGCCAGCTCGGCGCGCTCGCCCTTCGGGAGCGCCTGGACGACGATGAGCCGGGGCGCCGGCGCCGGCTCGTCGTGGCGTGCCAGCACGGCCAGCAGCAGGCCGTCCGCCCTGACGTCGGCGACCAGGCACTCGGCCACCGTGCCGCGGCCGTTCGAGACGCGGACCGCCTCCCCGCGGGCCAGCCGCCTGACCCGGGCGGCGTGGCGGCCCTCCGCGCCATCCAGGAGCAGCTGCGCGCCGTCGGGGAGTGGGTCGAGCAGGAACAGCGGTGCGGTCACCGCCCCGCCCCAGGGCGGCTCACCGGCCGAAGGCGTCACGGACCTTGCCGAACAGGCCGCCGCCCCGGCCCCCGACCGAGACTTCCTCGTTGCGCAGCGCGGCGAACTCGCGCAGCAACTTCTCCTGCGCCTCGTCGACCCGGGTGGGCGTGCGCACCTCGACGTGCACGTGCAGGTCACCCCGCGCGGAGCTGCGCAGCCGCGGCACGCCCTTGCCGCGCAACGTCAAGGCCGACCCGCTCTGCGTCCCGGCCTTGATCTCGATCTTCTCCTCACCGTCGAGGGTGGTCAGTACCAGGTCGGTGCCGAGAGCGGCAGCGGTCATCGGCACCGTGACGGTGCAGTGCAGGTCGGCGCCCTCGCGAACGAAGGTCTCGTGCTGCTGCTCGGAGACCTCGATGTAGAGATCGCCCGGCGGCCCACCCCCCGGGCCCACCTCGCCCTGGCCGGACAGCCGGATGCGCATGCCGTCCTCGATGCCGGCAGGCACGTCGACGGTGATCGTGCGGCGGGCCCGGACCCGCCCCTCGGTGCCGCAGGTCGGGCACGGTGTCGCGATCTGCTCGCCGGTCCCGCCACAGGCCGAACAGGGCCGCGAGGTCATCACCTGCCCCAGGAAGGAGCGCTGTACCGACTGGATCTCACCGGCGCCACCGCACGTCTGGCAGGTGCGGGCCGAGGTGCCCGGGGCGCAGCCCTTGCCGCCGCAGGTCGTGCACAGGACTGCCGTCTCGACGGTGATCTCGCGCCGCACGCCGAACGCGGCCTCCTCCAGGGTGAGCGAGGTCTGTAGCAGCGCGTCGGCACCGGGCCGTACCCGGCTGCGCCGGCCGCGGCCGCCCGCGGCCCCACCGCCACCGAAGAAGGCCTCGAAGACGTCGCCGAAGCCGCCAAACCCGGCGAAGGGACTGCTCGCCGAGCCGGCTCCCTGCGAGAGCGGGTCTCCACCCAGGTCGACGATGCGCCGCCGTTCCGGGTCCGAGAGCACCTCGTAGGCGGTCGTCACCGCCTTGAAGCGATCCTGCGCGGCCGGGTCGGGGTTGACGTCGGGATGCAGCTCGCGGGCCAGCTTGCGGTAGGCGCGCTTGAGCTCCTCGGCCGTCGCGTCCCTGCCGACGCCGAGCAAGCCGTAGTAGTCGCGCGGGGTCTCAGCCACGAACCGTCCTCGTCATCTCCCTGGCACTCATCCGCAGCGAGTGCTAGCCCACTATACGAAAGCGGGCGCCGGACCCGAGCGCCCGCGAGACCGCACTCACCGTTCGGCCAGCAGGTCGCCCACGTAGCGGGCGACTGCGGCCACGCGAGCCATCGTGTGCGCGTAGTCCATCCGGCGCGGGCCGAGCACCCCCACCGCCCCGAGGGCGGAGCCGCGGGCGCCGTAGCCGCTGGTGACCACCGAGGCCGACAGCAGGCCCTCGTGCTCGTTCTCGTTGCCGATGCGCACCATCACCTGGCTGGTGGCCACCGACTGGTCGAGCAGGCGCAGCAGCACGACCTGCTCCTCCAATGCCTCCAGCACCGGGCGGATGGCTGGAAAATCGAGCGCATGCTCGGTGAGGTTGGCCGTGCCGCCGAGCACGATCCGATCACCGTGCTGCTCGACGAGGACCTCGAGCAGCACCGAGGTGAGGGTGGCGAGCAGGCCGCGCAGCTCGTGCGCCACCCGCGGGGGCAGGTCGCCGATCACCTCGGGTGCCTCAGCGAGCAGCCGATCCCGCAGCCGCGCGTTGAGCGTGGCGCGCAGCTCGAAAACCGCCTCGTCGGTCACGGCTGCCGGCAGGTCCACGACCCGCTGCTCGACGCGGCCGGTGTCGGTGATGAGCACTAGCATCAGCCGGGAGGACGTCAGCGAGACCAGCTCCAGGTGTCGCACCCGGCTGCGCGACAGGGACGGGTACTGCACCACCGCGACGTTGCGGGTGAGCTGAGCCAGGGTGCGCACCGCCCGGTGCAGCACGTCGTCGAGGTCGACGGCCTCGTCGAGGAACGTCTGGATGGCGCGTCGCTCCGCCGCCGACAGCGGCTTGAGCTCAGCCAGCCGGTCGACGAACAGCCGGTATCCGGCGTCGGTGGGGATGCGCCCCGCGCTGGTGTGCGGCTGCGCGATGAGCCCCTCCTCCTCGAGGGCGGCCATGTCGTTGCGGATCGTCGCCGGCGACACCCCGAGATGGTGCCGGTCGGCGAGCGCCTTGCTGCCAACCGGTTCGTTGGTGGCGATGAAGTCCTCGACGATGGCCCGCAGCACCTCCAGCTTGCGGTCCTCGACGGTCATCTCCGGGCCTTTCGCTCGATTCGTGCCCCTAGCTTAGAAGTCGCTCACCGTTTGCTGCCCCTGCTGCCCGATACAGTCCTGAGGTAGCGGTGATTTGTCGTTTTCGCAGGGAGTGCTGGTGATCTTCAAGGCAGTGCGGGACGGGCGTCCTTACCCCGACCACTCGCTGTCGGCGCGGGACTGGGCCACCGTTGCGCCGCGCACGATTCGCCTCGATGAGCTCACCACCACCAAGCGCGAACTGCAGCTCGACCATCTGCTCGCCGAGGACTCCACCTTCTACGGCGACCTGTTCCCGCACGCCGTGCAGTGGCGCGGTGAGATCTACCTCGAAGACGGCCTGCACCGCGCGCTGCGGGCCGCGTTGCAGAACCGCCACACGATGCACGTGCGGGTGCTCGATCTCGACGCCCTGCGGCCGGCCTCAACCGAGTAGCTCCCGCACCACGGCATCGGCCAGTAGCCGGCCGCGCTGGGTGAGCACGATGCGGCCCTCATCGAGTGCCGAGTGCTGCACGAGCCCGTAGGTCGCGAGCTGGGTCGCGGCGCGGTGCCGTGCTTCGGGCAGTGCGCTCATCGGCAGCCCGTCGCGCAGCCGCACTCCGAGCATCACCCGCTCGGTGTGCCGTGCGGCCGCGTCCAGGGTCTCCCGCGCCGCGGCCGGACTCCGGCCGGCCTCCACCTGTGCCGCGTAGCGCACTGGGTGCTTGACGTTCCACCAGCGCACGCCGCTGATGTGGCTGTGCGCACCCGGGCCAAGGCCCCACCAGTTGGCGTCGCTCCAGTACAGCTCGTTGTGACGGCAGCGGGCCGCGTCGCCCCGCGACCAGTTGGAGACCTCGTACCAGTCGAACCCCGCGGCCTGGAGCGACTCGTCGGCCATGACGTAGCGGTCGGCGAGCACGTCGTCGTCGGGCGCGGGAAGCACGCCCTGCGCGACCTGGCGAGCCAGGGCGGTGCCGTCCTCGACAACGAGGGCGTAAGCGCTGAGGTGGTCGGGTTCGGCGCCGATCGCGGCGTCCAGCGACGTCTGCCAGTCGCCGTCGGTCTCGCGGGGGGCACCGTAGATGAGGTCGAGGTTGATGTGCTCGAAGCCGGCCCGGCGCGCTTCGGCGACCGCGGCCTCCGGCCGTCCCGCGCGGTGCTGGCGGTCGAGGACGGCGAGGACATCGGGCACCGCCGACTGCATTCCGATCGACACCCGGGTGAACCCGGCCTCGCGCAGCTTGGCGAAGTAGGCGGGGGTGACGGTCTCGGGATTGGCCTCGGTGGTGATCTCGACGTCTTCCGCCAGGCCGAACTGCTCGGCGATCTCCTCGATCACGAGCCCCAGATGCTCGGCCGGCAGCAGCGTGGGCGTACCCCCGCCGAAGAAGATCGTCTGTACCGGCTGGATGCGATCACCGAGCGCGTCACCGTCCGTGAGCACCTGCCCGGCCAGCCGGATCTCGTGCAGGACGGTGTCGGCGTACGCGCCGCGGCTGACGCCGGGACCCAGCTCGCTGGCGGTGTAGGTGTTGAAATCGCAGTAGCCGCAGCGGGTCTGGCAGAACGGGACGTGCACGTATACGCCAAAGCGCGCGCCGCGGGCCGACTCCAGGACCGGCCCCGGCAGCCGCCCGTCGGACGGGGCCGGGTCGCCGTGCGGCAGGGCGGAGGGCACCGGCTCAGCCTGCCTGCCTGGGCGGCAGTTGTGGGCCACGCCACGCGGTCGGCACCGTCCAGCCCGGCAGCGGGGCCCCAGCCGCACCGGCCCTGGCGGCGTGCGTGGCGTGGGGCGTGGGGGTCGCCCAGCGGCTGTGCAGCGACCTGATGCCGTAACCGATGGCCAGCGCGAGCAGCAGGACGATCAGCGCAAGCAGCGGGCGGCGGACTCGGGCGCGGGACACGGGCCCCCACTCTAGGGCGGCGACGCTCCGCATGGTTGCATCGCAGGTGTGAACGATTCGCTGCGTGCTCAGACTGTGGCAATCGTCGGGCACAGCGGCGACGACTCACTGCCGCGTCGGCGCGGGCCCTGGCGGCCGCGATTCGGGCAGCTCTGGAGTCGGTG
>JAYTRE010000265.1:0-2890 GCA_043746395.1 Pseudonocardiales bacterium | reverse complement strand
GCCGACGTTCATCCACTCGGTGCGCTACCGAGCTGCGAGTGTGATGATCTATGACAGCTGGCTCTGCTGCGCCGCTCGGCCCGGCACCCGGCCTCGTTGGCCGCGGGCGCTCTTGACAGCGCACCGTGGTGGGAGGAGCGACCGATGGCCCGCAAGAGTCCTACGGTGAAGTGGCAGCAGGCCCCCGCGCAGCACGACTACCCGTCTGCTGGGTCTTATCTGGGCCTGATTGCCTGGCCAGCGCTGGTGGATGCCCTGCTTGCCAAGCTGGAGCAGGCGCCGACGGTGCAGTACCACGCCAAGGACATCCTGCGCGCCGCCAGGTTGCCCGTACTGCCAGCGGAGGACCCCGAGGTGGCACGGGACCTGAGGAAGGTCGCCAAGGGTGTCCGGCTGTCACCGATCCTGCTCGTTCGCGGTGACATCGGTACCGGACGCGGCCTGCAGATCGCCGATGGTTACCACCGGGTGTGCGCCAGCTACCACCTCAACGACGCCACCGAAGTCCCCTGCCGGCTGGTGGAGCTGCCCGCGCTCGGAGCATAGGCGCCGCGACAGTGTGCAGACTCGTCGGCGGGTTCCGGCGCGTCGGCACACTGTCGGCGCATAGTCAGGTCGGACCACTACGTTTATCCACGACGTCATCCACGACGGGGCAGCCATGACCAGCGCAGAACCCAGCAGCGAACGGGCCGAGGCGCACCGCGTCGAGGAGATCGTGCACGCCCGCCACGGTTCCCGGATCGCCGCCGTACTCGAACGTGAACCGGTCTGGGCCCGGGACTTCACCGATCTGAGCTACGAGTGGCGCCGACTGTTCAGCGAACTGTTCGGCACCTTCCTGCTCGTGCTGGCCGCCGCCGGAGCGCTGGTCGTTCAGCCACTCAGCCATGGCCAGATCGGGCTCGTAGCGGCGGTATCGGCGCCTGCGTTGACGGTGCTCGCGGTGATCCTGTTCATGGGCGCAGTCTCTGGTGCCCACCTGAACCCCATCGTCAGCATTGCCTTCGCCCTGCGCCGTGATTTCCTCTGGCGCCGAGTTCCGGGCTACCTCCTGGCCCAACTTTCCGGCGCGGTATTGGCCAGTCTCGTGTTGCGAGCCACGTTCGGCGATGTGGCGCATGTGGGGGCCACGCTGCCCGGACCAGGGTTCTCCGCGACCCAGGCGTTCGTGATCGAGGTCATGCTCAGCCTGGGGCTTGTCAGCACCATCCTGGGGACCGCCTCGACCGCGCAGAACGTGGGACCCCTGTCCGCGGTGGGGGTTGCCGGCTACATCGCGCTGGCGGGACTGTGGGCGGGGCCGGTGAGCGGGGCATCGATGAACCCCGTGCGCTCCATCGGGCCCGCCATCGCCAGTGCCCACTTTCACGACCTCTGGATCTACCTGAGCGCACCACTGATCGGCGCTCTGATCGCCGTCGGCGCCGCCTACGTGCTGCGCGGACCCGGCGGCGGACCGGCCAGCATCCGCGCCGCCCAAGGCACGCTCGGCCAATCGGCCAGCGGGTAGCAGTACGTGGACGCGCGTACTCGACGAAGCTACGACCAGGTCGCTGACCGCTATGCCGCCGAGATCGGCGACGAGCTGCAGCACAAGCCCCTGGACCGGGCCCTGCTGGACGCCTTCGCCGAACTCACCGCGGGCGCAGCTGTCGCCGACGCGGGCTGCGGCCCCGGCCACGTGACGGACTACCTCGTCGGCCGCGGAGCCCGCGCGGTGGGGCTGGACCTGTCACCGGCGATGTGTGCCGCCGCCCGTCGAGCCACCTCGGCACCGATCGGCGCGGCCGACCTGACCGCCCTGCCGATCCGGTCGGCGGGCTTGGCCGGGATCATCTGCCTGTACGCGGTCATCCACCTCGACACCGCGCAGCGCGCCGCGGCCTACGGGGAGTTCGCCAGGGTGCTGCGCCAGGGCGGGCACGCGTTGATCGCGTTCCACACCAGCGACGCAGACGTCGCGGCCGGCGGTGCCGCGACGGTCACCGAGTGGTGGGGCTGCGACGTGGAGCTCACCTTCCGGTTCCTCGATCCAGCCGCGGAGACGCGGGCGCTCGCTGCGGCCGGTCTCGAACTCGTGGCGCGCCTCGACCGCGCCCCTCACCCGGGGGTGGAGCACGCCAGTGAGCGCACCTACCTGCTCCTGCGGCGCCCCTGACGAGCCGCGCCGCGAGCGCCGCATCCGCTGATCACCCGAACAGCTAAGGTCCGGCTACAGCCACTTGCGCCATTTAAAGGTCAGGTACAGCACGCCGGCAATCGTGACGATCAGGGTGCTGCTGAGCGCGAACCCCCAGCGCTGGCCGAAGCCGGGATAGGGCAAGTTCTGGCCGAAGTAACCGGTGATCGCGGTCGGGATGGCGATGATCGCCGCCCAGCCAGTCAGCTTCTTCATGACCGTGTTGAGCCGGGCGTCCTGCAGCGACAGGTTGGTCTCGAAGATCGTGGTGACCATGTCGCGCAGCGACTCGGTCCATTCGCTGGCCCGCAGCACGTGGTCGTAAAGGTCGTCGTACCAGGCGTCGAGTTCGGACGGGGCGTTGAAGTCCTTGCGGTGGCGCAGGACCGCGTTGACGACCTCGCGCATCGGGAGCACCACGCGACGCAGCTCGACGAGATCCTTGCGGATGCCGTAGGTCTGGCGCTGCACCTGGTTGGTTGCCGCCCGATCGTCGAACAGGTCGTCCTCCAGCGCCTCCATCTTGGAATCGAGCACCTGGACGGCCTCGAAGTGGCCGTCCACGATGACGTCGAGCAGCCCGTGGACGAGCGCGCCGACGCCGTACTTGAGCAGGTCGGCGTTGTCGTCCCAGCGCTGCACGACCGCGTCCATGTCGAATCCGTCGTCGCCGCGCACGGTGACGATCCCCCGCTTCAGCACGAACGC
>JAYTRE010000264.1:0-2488 GCA_043746395.1 Pseudonocardiales bacterium | reverse complement strand
CGCCGCCGGTGGCGCATACAGCAAAAACCGGGCGGCACTATCGGCCCCGCTCGGTAGTCTGCGGTGCAGCCGAACAGGTCGAAAGAGGTGCCAGCACGTGCGGGACAAGAACAGCCCTACCCTGCGGTTCACATCGTGGTCAGGCGATGCGGACATCGAGGTGGTGCCGGGCGCGCGCGAGCGCTCCCCGATCCGCGACACGGTGCTCGCGGCGGTGATCCTGGCCTCCGTCGACCTCGTAGCCATCGTCGGCCTGATCATCTTCAGCGACTCCAACCGCATCGTCTGCGGCGCGCACTGCTATCCCAACCCGGCCGCCGACCTGTACGACGCGCATCTCGCGCTGTGGGTGGCGGGCGTGCTGTTCGCGGTAACGGTCGGGCTGACCGCGTACTGGCACCGGGCCCGGGTGGTCGCCGTGGTGATGCAAGGCGCGCTGCTGCTCGGCGTGCTGCACCACACCCTGCCGCTGCTGCACTCGGCGAACATCCAGCAGCGGCACCTGGTGCAGTGCCAGTACGGCTACCGCGGGCCCTGCCAGGGCATCACCATCCTGAGCTGAGCGCGGCCTCAGCCGAGCAGCCTCAGCGGGTGGCCCGCCGCGACGGACGAGCCGCCTTCTTCGCCGCCGATGCAGCCGCCTTCTCGCGTTCCTCGACCGCCTGCGCCGTCGCGTACTCGGCGAGGGCGTCCACGAGGGCCGCGACGGTGGCCAAGTCCGGCGAGACGTCGACCCGCAGCCCGAACTCCCGAGCGGTGGCCGCGGTCTGCGGGCCGATGCAGGCCACCACAGTGCGGGCGTGCGGCTTGCCGGCGATCCCGACGAGGTTGCGGACCGTCGACGACGAGGTGAAGCAGACCGCCTGGAAGCCGCCGGACTTGATGGCGTCGCGGATCTCGGCAGCCGGCGGCGCGGCGCGCACCGTGCGGTAGGCCGTGACGTCGTCGATCTCCCAGCCCCGCTCACGCAGGCCGGCGGCCAGGGTCTCGGTGGCGATGTCGGCACGCGGCAGCAGGACGCGATCGATCGGGTCGAGCACGTCGTCGTAGGGCGGGAAGTCGGCGAGCAGACCCTCCGAGGACTGCTCCCCCGACGGCACCAGCTCCGGACGGATGCCGAAAGCCCGCACGGCGTCGGCGGTGGCCTCGCCCACGCAGGCGATCTTCACCCCGGCGAAGGCCCGCGCGTCCAGGCCGTACTCCTCGAACTTCTCCCGGACGGCGCGCACGGCGTTGGTGGAGGTGAAGACGATCCACTCGTACCGGCCCGTGACCAGTCCCTTGATGGCGCGCTCCATCTGCGTCGGCGTGCGGGGCGGCTCGACCGCGATGGTCGGCACCTCGATCGGCAGCGCGCCGAAGCCCCGCAGCTGGTCGCTCATCGCGCCGGCCTGCTCCTTGGTACGCGGCACGAGCACGCGCCAGCCGTACAGCGCGCGCGACTCCCACCAGGCGAGCTTGTCGCGCTGGGCCGCCGCCCGGCCCATGGTCACCACGAGTTGGCCGGTCATGCCGGCCGCGACCAGTTCGAGCTCGCCGAGCGAGCCCCCGATCGTCTGCTGGCGGGTGGTGGTTCCGGCGCAGCTGACGGTGACAGCGGTGTCGGGCTTGAGCCCGTTGGCGACGAGCTGCTCGCCCATCGTCGGCAGGTCAGCTGCGCCCAGCGTCAGGACCAGCGTGCCTGCGGCGTGGGCCAAGGCGTCGAAATCGACCGCGGCAATGTCGCTCAGGTTCGCCTCGGTCCGCACCGATCCGACCGGGACGCCGGCGTAGGCCGCGGTGCCCGCGCCGAGGGCAACCCCCGGAACCACGTCGAACGCGACGACGGTCCGCGCGATCGCCAGGGCCTCCTTCACCAGCCGGTCGTCGGCCAGCGGGTCGCCGGCGCACAGCCGAACGACCGTGTGTCCGTGCCGGGCCTCGGCCAGCACCAGCTTCACGGTTTCGGCCGGCGTCGCGGCGACCGGCCGCACCTCGGCGGAGGTCAGGGCGGTGACGTCTGGCGAGACGGCGGAGTCGGCGAAAACCACGTCGGCCCGCTGCAGCGCCTCGACGGCGCGCACCGCCAACAGGCCCGGGTCGCCGGGACCGGCACCCACGAAGGTGACGCGGCCGAGGACCTTGCGCGCTCGGGTCATGGGGAGTTCTCCATCATCTGGTCTGCGCCGCTGGCGAGCAGGTCGGCAGCGAGCCGCCGCCCCACGCCGTCGGCATCGGTGGTCGCGCCGGTGGCCGAGAGTCGCACGGCGCTGCTGCCGTCGATCGCGGTCACGGAGGCACGAAGGAACACTTCGGGACCGGCGTCGCCATCCGCGACGTCGGCGAGGGCGCCGATCGGGGCGGAACAGCCGGCTTGCAGCGCCGCGAGCAGCGCCCGCTCCGCGGCGATCGCGACGCGGGTGTCGGCGTGGTCCAGGAGCGCGAGCGTGGCCAGCGTGGCCTGGTCATCGCTGCGGCATTCGATGGCGAGGGCGCCCTGGGCGGGGGC
>JAYTRE010000263.1:0-10869 GCA_043746395.1 Pseudonocardiales bacterium | reverse complement strand
CGCTGGCCTTCGGATCGTCGGAGAGAATCAGCACCGGGCGATCGCCGGTGATCTGCTCGACGATCTCGGCGTACGCGCGGGCATCGTCTTGATCGGTGGCCAGCACTATCCCGGCGGCGTCGGCCATCCCCGACTCCCGCAGGTGCGTGATCCGCTCGTCCATCGCGGCGATCACGTGCGGCACCCACTTGCCCTTCGGGTTGAGCGCAGTGCGCCAGGCTGTTGCCTCGGTCCTTTTGGGTCCCGCGTCCGACAAGGACGCGGCGATCACCTGGCCGGCGCTGTTACGCCAGCGGGAGGTGCCCGTGTAGGCCGCGAAGACGACCGGCCGCACGACACCGTCACGCAACGCCTCCCGGTAGCCGTAGGTGAAGTCGGCGCTGCTGCACCAGCCTCCCCCGGCATCGGGCTCGTAGCGTACGAACGGGATGCGCTCGTCGGGACGGGTTCGAAACGGCGTGCCGGTGAGGCACACCCGCCGCGCCGCCTGATCGAAGGCCACGGCCACCGCCTCGCCCCAGGACAACCCGTCCCCGGCGTGATGCACCTCGTCGAGGATCACCAGCGACCGGCGACCGGTGGTGCGGGCCGCATGCAGGGCGGGTTTCGCCGCCACCTGCGCATACGTCGTGACATAGCCCACGAGATCGGGTCGCACCGGGCCGACCGCGTTGGTGAGAGCAGCGTCCAGGTCGAGCCCGACCCGGTTGGCCGCCTCGGCCCACTGGGTGCGCAGGTGGTCGGTCGGGCACACGACGATGATCCGATCGATGGCCCGGCGCGCCAGCAGGCGGCGGGCGAGCGTCAGGGCGAAGGCCGTCTTGCCCGAGCCGGGGGTCGCGGTGAGCAGGAAGTCGCGCCGGCGTCCCTCGGCCTCGTAGACCCCAAGGGCCGCGCGTTGCCAGGCGCGCAGCGGCGGCTGCGGTGTGGTGGGCAGCGCTCGGGGCTGTGCCACCCATCCCCCTCGCAGAAGCGCCCAGATCACAACACAATGCCCTGCGGCGCAGGCCTCAGGGCATCTGCACCCACCCTAGCCGGGCGGCTCGGAGCAAATCGGTACGGCGCGCCGGGTCCGGCACGGTGGGCGTGGCTGACCCGCCGCAACCGGGTGGATCGGCAGACTGGGCAACTGTGGGAGTGGGCCGGGCGTTGCGTCAGTTGCCGTTCCTGGTGCGTGGGGCAGCGGCCAAGGGCTGGCACGACCGGGTACTCGGGCTCTCGGCCGAGGCGGCCTTCTGGCAGATGCTGAGCCTGCCGTCGCTCTTTCTGGCCCTCGTCGCGTCGCTGGGCTACGTCTCGCGCTGGATCGGCACCGGAACCACCGACCGGATCGAGACCCAGCTCGAAGCCACCCTGAGCCGGGCGTTCAGCGCACAGGTCGTGGACGAGGTGATCGGCCCGATGCTGCACGAGGTGCTGCACAGCGGTCGGGCCGACGTCATCAGCTTTGGCTTCGTGCTGGCCCTGTGGGCTGGCTCGTCGGCCACCGCGACGTTCGTCAACACCATCACCATCGCCTACGGCATGCGCGACCAGCGCGGTGCCCTGCGCAGCCGGCTGTTGTCGCTCGGGCTGTTTCTCGGCTCGGTGCTGCTCGGGGTCATGGTGCTCCCGCTGCTCGTGCTCGGGCCGTCGCTGGTGTCGGAGTCGTTTCCCGAGCGTGACCGCCACAGTGCCCGCGCTATCGTCGACGCCGCCTACTATCCCGGCCTCGTGCTGTTGCTGCTAGCGGGTCTCACCACGCTGTATCACCTGGCGCCGCCGCGCCGCCTGCCCTGGCGTAGGGGGGTGCCCGGCGCGCTCCTCGCGGTCCTGACTTTCCTCGCGGGCTCGGCGGGGCTGCGCGACTACCTACGCTTCATCCTCAGCCAGAACCACGCCTACGGGACGCTGGCGGCACCGATCGCCGCGCTGCTGTTCTTCTACGTGCTTGCGCTGGGCGTCCTCGCCGGTGCCGAGTTCAACGCCGCCATCGAACGGGTGGCGCCCACACCTATCCGGCCACCGCGCGTGCTGCGTCCAGGCAGCTGGCAGCGCGTCGACGATGCGGAGCGGGCGGAGCGGGCCGCGGATGCCGATCAGCCCGATAGGACAGTCTCGTAGATCTCCTTGCACTGCGGGCAGACTGGGGAGCCCGGTTTCGGGGTCTTGGTTACCGGAAAGACCTCCCCGCACAGCGCCTGGACCATGGTGCCCATGACGGCGCTCTCGGCGATCTTGGCCTTGCGCACGTAGTGGAACATCTCGTTGCCGGTGTCGGCGTCTGCGGTCTTCGGGGCCTCAAGTGTCTGGGTCGTCGTCACAGCAGCGATTGTGCCACTGCCGCAGCCCTGAAGCTCAGCCGTCCAGGGTGCGGTCATGCTGACCGGGCAGGGCGCGCTGCCCGGAGGTGCCGCCGTGCGGGACGCGCCGGGCCCGCTTGCGGGGCGGCCGGTCATTGGCGATGATCACGGCGCACCAGGGCAACACCACGCCGCCCACGATGAACGCCAGGGCCAGGACCACCGAGACCCGGTAGGTCGCGGCGGCGCCGATAACGCACAGCGCCCGTGCCGCCATCATGATCGCGTATCGCCTGCGGCGACGGTCGAACTCGTCGTCGCTGTTCTCCGGAGCCGTCGTGATCAGCGGCGGCTGATCGGCGTGGGAGCGGCGCATGCCCACATCGTTGCACTCGCCCGACTCCGCCGCTTCATCCCGACGGCCCGGACGGGTTGGGGCGCAAGCTGTGCGTGTGCCATGAAAATGGCGCCGACGGGAACAGCCACGCCGGTCCGACACGTTCACTCAGTGAACCCGAACAACTCCGACGACGAAGTATCGACCAAGCGTTTCACATCGACACCGAGGTGGTCTGACCCATCGTGACTACGTCCCGTAGCGACACGTCCCGTAGCGACACGTCCCGTTCGCCGAGTACCCGCCGGGGCGGCACCGGCGCCAAGGCCCGCGCCTGCTCCAGCGAACCCCGGATCGCGACGCGTACCCATCGCAGCGCCCGGCCTGCGGCGACAGCGCTCGACGCGCGGACAGCCGTCGCACCGCCCGTCGAACAAGCAGCCCCGATTGTCGACGAAACGACCTCGGTTGTCGACGAAACGCCGGTGATTGTCGACGAACCGACCCGTCCGAGCGCCGATTTGGACGAGGTCGCCGCCTCGGCCGACCTGGTTCGGGTGTACCTAAACGAGATTGGCAAAGTCGCCCTGCTCACCGCGGCCGCCGAGGTCGAGCTGGCGAAGCGGATCGAGGCCGGTCTCTACGCCGAGCACCTGCTCGAGTCACCCAAGGGCCTGACCCCCACTCGCAAGCGGGAGCTGCGGGCCCTGCTCAACGACGGGGAGCGGGCCAAGGATCATCTGCTGCGGGCCAACCTGCGCCTGGTCGTGTCGCTGGCCAAGCGCTATACCGGCCACGGGATGCCCTTCCTGGATCTGATCCAGGAAGGCAACCTGGGCTTGATCCGGGCCGTCGAGAAGTTCGACTACACCAAGGGATTCAAGTTCTCCACGTATGCCACCTGGTGGATCCGGCAGGCAATCAGCCGGGCAATGGCCGACCAGTCCCGCACGATTCGCCTGCCCGTCCACCTTGTCGAGCAGGTGAACAAGATGCAGCGGATGCGCCGGGAGATGAGCCAAGAACTGGGTCGCGACGTCACCCATGCCGAGTTGGGCCATGAACTGGACATCACCGAGGCGCGGGTCCGCGAGCTGATCGACCTGTCACGGGACCTGGTCAGCCTGGACCAGACGGTCGGGACGGACGACGACGCCTCGCTCGGCGACTTCATCGCCGACGAGCGCGCGACGAGCGCGGCCGAGACGACGGTCGAGGCCGGTCTCATGCGCGCCCAGCTGCGTGATGTGCTCGACAGCCTCGATGCCCGGGAGGCCACCGTCGTGCGGATGCGGTACGGGCTAGACGGCGGCCAGCCCAAGACCCTCGACGAGATTGGGCGGGTATTCGCGCTGTCCCGCGAGCGCATCCGGCAGATCGAGCGCGAGACCATGGCCAAGCTGCGGCACCCGTCGCGCTCCGAGGCACTGCGCGATTACCTCGACGACTGACCGCTCTCTCCGACCCGGGTAGCCGGTAGCTGAGGGCGCCGGAACGGCCAATCGGTGGTCATAGGATGGGGCCACCTGAGCCGAGTCGGAGATGCGCGCCCGTGAGCCACCACAGTGACCTCATCGATACCACCGAGATGTATCTGCGGACGGTGTGGGAGCTGGAGGAGGAGGGGGTAGTGCCGCTGCGGGCGCGGATCGCCGAACGGCTGGGGCAAAGCGGCCCCACGGTGAGCCAGACGGTGGCCCGGATGGAACGCGACGGCCTGCTGCACGTGGCTGACGACCGTCAGCTGCAACTCACCGACAAGGGACGCCACGAGGCGGTCGGCGTCATGCGCAAGCACCGGCTCGCCGAGCGGCTGCTCGCCGACGTCATCGGCCTCGCCTGGGAGGACCTGCACATCGAGGCATGCCGGTGGGAGCACGTCATGAGCGAGGCGGTGGAGCGTCGCATCGTCGCCCTGCTGGACAAGCCGCTGGTGTGTCCCCACGGGAATCCGATTCCCGGCCTGGACGAGCTCGGCCTCGATGCCGCCGGCCTGCCGTTCGCCACCGCCGACGACACGGCCGGCCTGGTCACCCTGACCGCTGCGGCGGCCGGGGCAGGGCTCGACACGGTCGTCACAGTGCAGCGGATCAGCGAACAGCTGCAACCGGACGCGACGACGATGCATCGCTTGCGGCTGGCCGAGCTCCAACCAGGGCGCCGCGTGCACATCGCGAGCGCGCCGGGCGGCGTCGACGTCTGGGCCGACGGCGCGAGGACCACGCTTGACCCGCACATCAGCGATCACCTGTTCGTTCGGGTCGGCTGACCCCACCATCGGGCGCGATCGGGTGATCCAGGCCGGCCGGTAGTATCGGGAGCCGCACGAGCCATTGCTGCCTCGTCGATCGGCGCCACCGAGCGCCCCACATCTTGCCGGCGCCGCGTCCCGGTCCTGCGGCGCAGCACCATGAGCGAAAGGGCAGCTGGTGGCACACGACCCGCAGGGCTTCCTCAAGCATCCCCGCGTCGACACGCCCAAACGTCCTCCCGCCGAGCGGGTCCGCGACTGGCAGCCGATCTACCTGCGGGCCACGGCGCAGGTCGTGAGCGAGCAGGCATCGCGGTGCATGGACTGTGGGGTGGCGTTCTGTCACAGCGGCTGCCCGCTCGGCAATCTGATCCCGGAGTGGAACGAGTACGTCGCCCGTGACGACTACGCCGGCGCGAGCGAACGGCTGCACGCCACCAACAACTTCCCCGAGTTCACCGGGTGGATCTGCCCGGCGCCGTGCGAGGCGGCCTGCGTGCTCGCCCTCAACAGCGATCCGGTGACCATCAAACAGGTGGAGATCTCCATCGTGGAGCGGGCCTTCGCCGATGGGCGGCTGGGCGCGCAGCTGAGCACCGAGCGCACCGGTCGCTCGGTCGCTGTCGTCGGCTCGGGTCCCGCCGGCCTCGCGGCCGCCCAGCAGCTCACTCGCGCCGGGCACGACGTGACCGTGTTCGAGCGCGACGACCGGATCGGTGGCCTGCTGCGCTACGGCATCCCCGACTTCAAGATGCCCAAGGACATCATCGACCGCCGGCTGTCGCAGCTGGTTGCGGAGGGCACCGTGTTTCGGGTCAACTCCCTGATCGGCGCCCCGGAGGCCGCCGCGCTGCGCGCGGACTTCGATGCGGTGGTGCTGGCGGTGGGCGCGCTCGCGCCTCGGGAGCTGACCAACCCCGGCAGCGACCTGGCCGGGGTACACCATGCAATGGACTACCTGGCGGCGGGAAATCGGGTCTACGCCGGTGATCTTTCGACTCCCACCGTCGACGCGGCAGGAAAGCACGTGATCATTATCGGCGGCGGGGACACAGCGGCCGACTGCCTCGGCACCGCCAACCGCCAGGGCGCCCTGGGCGTGACCGTGCTGGACCACAACCCGCGTCCGGCGCCGAGGGCGGGACTGGTCAACCCGGTGTGGCCGGCTGCGCCGAGCAGCCGGGGCAGCTCCCCGGCACACGACGAAGGTGTGCACGAGGCGTGGTCCCGCGAGGTGGTGGAGTTCCTCGGCGGCGATGGCGGCCGGGTGCGTGCCGTTGCGGTGGAGGAGGTCGAGGTCGTGCGCCGGGAGGGCCGCCGGGAGTTCCGCCCGGTCGCCGGATCCCGCACCGAGCTGCCCGCAGATCTGGTGCTGGTGGCCGCGGGCTTCGTCGGTACCGATGTGCCCGGGCTGCTCGACGCGCTTCAGGTGCGCCGCGACCCGCTCCGCGGGACGGCGATCGTGGACGACAGGTGGCAGACCTCCGCAGCCGGGGTGTATGCGTGCGGAGACGCGAGCCGCGGCGCGTCGCTCGTGGTGTGGGCGATCGCTGAGGGGCGCGCCTGTGCCGCAGCCGTCGATGCCGCTCTGACCGGAGCCTCCGAGCTGCCCACCCCCGTCATGCCCCACGCCGTGGGCCTGTGAGACAGTCACGCCGATCGGGGCAGTCGCAGCTTCGGCAGCCTCCGGGGATCGACGCCGTGGGCGAGGGCGGCAAGCAGCAGGTCGGCCGCGCTGTAGCCGGGGTCACTGTCGATCGCGCGCTGCGCGGCGATCCCAGCCAGGGCGCCGTTGCCGTCGCGCCAGCAACACCAGCCGAACAGGAACAGCGGTGCCGCGTCGTACGGGGCCGGCAGCCGGCGCGCGAGCTCCTGCCACAGCCGGCGGCCGTCGATACGGCCGTCGTCGGCGGCCATCCAGAGTGAGTCGCGCAGCGCGATCTGGCGCAGTGCCGCGCCAAGGCACGCCACCTCCGCGTCGGCGCGGGGACCGAGGGCGCCCGCAACATCGTCATCTGCCTTGCGGGCCGCCGCGAACAACGCCCGCTTGAGCGATCGGTCGTGGCGCGTGGCCCCGCCCTCGAGGGCGGCACGGATCGCGTCATCGTCGGCCTCGGTGAGCATCGGCAGCAGGGCGGCCCGCTGCTCGGCCGCATACGGTTCGAGGACCGCGGCGAGCGCCGCGCGGTCAGGCAGGGCCACCAGCCCCGCATAGGTCGCGGTCGCGGCGACCTCCGAGACCGACGGCGGTAGCGGGCTGCCCGCAGCGGGACAGCACTGCGTCGAGGTGCACGAATAGGACCACCACCGGCCCTCGCCCACGAGCAGGATGTCGAGGACCGCGCCCCCCGCCGCGGCGGCCGTCGCCGCTACTGCGCAGGCCGCGCCGGACCACGGCAAGTCCGTATTGGCCACCCCCGGCGCCCCGGCGCCCCCGCGCGGGCCGGCAGCCGAGGACGGCGCGGCGTAGATCGCGGCCACCAGCGAGGTGGCTCCCCCACGCGTCATCGCGGCGATCGCGTCAGGTAGCACACCCGGATCGGCAAGCTCAGCCAGATCGAGGCGCACTGTCACCACGAGGTCGCCGTCGCGCAGGCCTACCAGCACCAGACTGTCGGCCGGGTGGAAGCCGAGCAGGTAGGGAATGGCGGCCAGGACATCGGCGGGACCGCGCAGCCGCAGCACGGGCTCGAGACGGTGGGGGGCGGCAGGTTGAGTTCGCATGGCTCCAGGTTGGCGGGACGGGCCGACCCATGGGCGGGCCGTCCCGCTGCTGTGGACAGTAAAAACGGTTGGGGACACTCTGCGGCGGGGATGTCAGGACGAGCTGCTAGGGCGCTCCCGACGCGACGGCTCAGTGCAGGGTTCCGGCCCGCCACCGGGCGGCCGCCGTCGCCAGGTCGGCGGCTACCCGGTCGTTGCGCACTGCCAGCTCCAGTTCCGGGCTCACCGGTCCACCCAGCCCACCCGAGCAGTCGGCTCCGGCGAGCTCGCGCCGCCCGGCGGCCACCACGCGAAACAGCGCCGCAGCCCGTTCGAGGGCCACCGCGAAGTCGCCGCGGTACGCCCGGGCCAGCACGGCGTCAGCAATCCGTTCGATCATCTCCGCGTCCGGGAAGTCGGGAACTCCGGCCACGACCGCGTCCGCGGTAGCGAACGGCTCACCTGCCCGCCACAGCCGCGCGACCTCCTCGCCGTGGGTGTGGCACCACTGCCGCAACAGGTACAGCGCCCACAGTGCCCCGGGCAAGCTCACCGGTTCGGCGTCGCGCCACAGGGCGGCCAGGGTGTCGAGCCCGATCCGGTCGGCCAGCTCCACGAAACGGCCGTCCTCCTCGCCTGCTCGACCAGCCTGGACCACCACCGCCGCGGTCGCCGCGGCGATCTCGGCGCGGGAGCTAGGCGTCGTACCGCCGGCGGAATCGATCAGCTCCGTGAGGTCGGCATACAGCGACGGCCGATGGCGACGCTCACCGTCCGCACGACCGTTCATCCCGCCACGATACGACGCCCCCACCGGGTGGCCCTTCGACGCGGCGAACACCGCAAGCGGGTAACCTGGATAGCGGCGTCGGTCCGATCCATGGCCCCCGGTCCCACATCTGCCGCCACGAGCGGCCTTCCGCCCGAGAGGCGACCTGGCGGGCCGACGTCAACACTTCACCGATGGGATCGAAACCACGGGTGACAGGCGACGGCAACGGTTGGGTCCACTGCGACCTCGGCCATCGGCACTGGGGACGGTTCGGCGCGGCCGGCGTGCTCATTACCGACGGTCGCCGCGTCATGCTCCAGCACCGGGCGGGCTGGACCCACGAAGGTGGCACCTGGGCGCTGCCCGGAGGCGCTCGGGACAGCCACGAGGACGCAGTCTCGGCCGCGCTGCGCGAGGCCACCGAGGAGACCACCCTCGACACGACCGTCGTCACGACCACCCACGAGTGGATCGACGAACACGGGGGCTGGTCCTACACCACGGTGATCGCGCGGGCGCCCAGCGAGCTGGAGCTGGCCCCGGCCAATGGCGAGAGCGTCGAACTGCGCTGGTGGGCGTTGGCGGAGGTTCCCACGCTCCTGCTGCATTCGGGCTTCGCGGCAGCCTGGCCCACCCTGCGGCTACTGATCGAACGGGCCGATGGGGGGCCCGGCTGACCCGGCGCAGCCGCTCAACCTCCGCCGGCGCGCCCAGCACCCGGCCGGGCACCTCTACCGCCTCCGGGGCCGCCCTTGCCCTTGCCGAGCCCGAACCCGCGACGGCCGATCGGGGTGGTGAGCGATGGGATCGGTGCGCTGACGTCGGCGAGCACGACCTGCTGGCCGGCGTGTAGCCCGCTGGTGATCTGCACCAGATCAGTTCCCTGCCTGCCGAGCGTCACCCGAACGGTCGACAGGACGCCACCGGAGTCAACGGTTACGCTGTCGGCCGAGCCGCCTGGGTGCAACGCCGAGATCGGCACGCTGAGCACGTTCGAGGCGGTCCCGACTGCGATGGCGACGTCGGCACCCGCTCCGTCGAACAGCACCGTCTTGGTCGGGTCGAGGCTGATCGTGACCGGGTAGGTAGCGGTTGTCCCGCTCGTCCCGGACGTGTTCAGCAACCCGATGAAGCCCACCGTTCCGGACAGCGGGTTGGACACCCCGTCGACAGTCACCGTGGCGCCCTGTCCCGCCTTGACCAGCCCCAAGTCGGCGATCCCGATCGTCGTGCTGACCAGCTTCTGGCCACTGCCGATCACCGTGATCGTCTTGGCCGCCGAGCCCGCCCCGACCGAGTCACCGACCGCGATCGCCACCCGGGCCACGGTTCCCGCGATGGGCGAGTACATGCTTGCCCCAGCCAGATCCTGCTGCGCGACGGCCTGCTGGGCCTGGGCTGCGTCGATGGCGGCCTGGTCGGCCACCATCTGCTGCGCGCTGGCCGGGGCTCCCGATCCGGATCCGCCGCCGCCGGGCGCACCCACACCGGTGTTGTGTGCACTCGTCGCGCTCGACGTGGTGGTGGCCGGAGCGGTGTGTGCGGTTGCCGCGCCCGGGGTGGCACCGGTGGAGACGGTCGAGGCCGACCCGTGCCCGCTGTCGGTCGACGTGGTCGGGGAAGTGGACGAAGCGGCCGCCTTCTGCAGCGCCCGCACTGCGGTGTTGAGCGCGGTCTCGGCACGGTTCACTGCCCCTGCGAGATAGCTCACCGACGAGGGCGACACCGGCCCACTGGTGCTGGCGGTCGCGTCGCCGAGAGCGGTGACGATCCCAGCGATCGCCGTAGTGCAGGCCGTGGTAGATACGATCTTGGTGGTCGGCTGCACGGTCACCGGGTACGAAGTGCCCGCCGTCAGGCCGAGGATGCTGTACGTGAACTGCGACCCTGACGGGGTCGCTGTCACCGTGGTGGTGCCGACACTCACCGAGGCTGGGGCGCCCAGCGTCCCGGAGATCGTTCCCGCGGCGTCGGCGACCGCAGTGAAGCTCAGCGGGGCCGGCAGGACGCTCGCGGCGCATCCCGTGCTCAGGGCTTGCAGATCTGGACCAGTGACCGTCCGCAGCGCCGCGTCGAGGCTCGACTGGTCACCCGTGAGCGTTCGTTGTGCGAGCAACACGGCCGCGAGTGCCGCTGTCACTGCAGAGCTACCAGCAGTGTGTCCACTCTTCGATCCGGATGCGGAGGGAGGTTGCGACGCGGTCGACGGCGACGTGGTGGGCAGCGCTTTCGTGACGGTCGCCGACGCTGCCGCTGCGGCGGCCGTGCTGGAGCCGACGGTCGCGGCGCTGAGCTGGCTGGCCGAGGCGACTGCGAGAGCCTGCTGGGCATTGGCGACGGCCGCCTGCGCGCTGTCGAAGCGTTGTTGCAAGGTCGTCGGCGACAGGGCGGCGACCTCTTGACCCGCGGTGACCCGATCTCCGACGGCGACGTCAACCGAGGCGACCGTTCCGGCCACGGGGAAGGCCAGCGACGCCTGGTTCGCCGACATGATCGTGCCGACGGAAGGCACCGTCTGCGTCAC
>JAYTRE010000262.1:0-3827 GCA_043746395.1 Pseudonocardiales bacterium | reverse complement strand
CGAGCCGCCGTCCACGCACCGGCAATGCTGCTGGTGTCCTGCTGGGCGAAGGCGAGCCGCTGCGTGGTCACGGCGATGTTGACCGGCGGCGGCACGTCGTCGATGCCCATCGTCCGCAACAGGTTCAGGCAGGCGACCTCCTCGTCGCCCCAGGGGTCCTCAAGCAGCGCGTGCAGTTGCACGTCGAGCAGCCGCGAGGTGTCCTCCGCGCGCTCGACGTAGCGGCCCGTCCAGTAAAGGGCCTCGGCGACCCGGCTGAGCATCACTGCTGGTCTTGGTAGTCCGGGCCGGCCGCCTGCGGCAGGCCGCCGCCGGCCAACGGGGGCTGGCCGGCTCGCGCCTCGACCACCTGCTCGGCGGGTATGGCCTGTTCGGCGAGCACCCAGGTGTCCTTGCTCCCACCGCCCTGGCTGCTGTTGACCACCAGGCAGCCTTCGGGGAGCGCCACTCTCGTGAGCCCGCCCGGCAGGACCCACACCCGCTCACCGTCGTTCACGGCGAAGGGTCTCAGGTCGACGTGTCGCGGTGCGAGCCGGTCACCGACCTGCGTCGGGCAGGTGGACAGGGCGACGACGCGCTGGGCGATCCAGCCACGCGGATCGCCACGCACCGCCTCGGCGAGCCGGGCCAGCTCCTCGTCGGTTGCCTGCGGACCGATGACGATGCCCTTCCCTCCGGAGCCGTCGACGGGCTTGAGCACCAGTTCGGCGAGCCGGTCCAGCACGTAGTCGAGGGCGTCCGGATCCTCGAGCCGGAACGTGTCGACGTTCGGCAGCACCGGCTCCTCGCCAAGGTAGTAGCGGATCAACTCCGGCACGTAGGTGTAGAGCAGCTTGTCGTCGGCCACGCCGTTGCCGACCGCATTGGCGATCGCGACCCGACCGGCCCGGGCGACGTTCAGCACCCCGGGACATCCGACAATGCTGTCCGCGCGGAAGTGCAGCGGATCGAGGAACTCGTCATCGATGCGGCGGTAGAGCACGTCGACCCGCTGCCGGCCCGCCGTCGTCCGCATCCACAGGGCACCGTCGCGGCACTCGAGGTCGCGTCCCTCGACGAGCTGAACACCCATCGTGCGAGCCAGCAGACTGTGCTCGAAGTAGGTGGAGTTGTAGACCCCGGGAGTGAGTACGACGACCGTCGGGTCGTCCACGCCGGCCGGCGCGGCCGCTCGCAGCGCAGCGAGCAGCCGGCTGGGGTACTCCGCCACGGGCCGCACATGGTGCGTCGACAGCAGGTCCGGCAGTACCCGCGACATGGCTCGGCGGTTCTCGAGCACGTAGCTGACCCCCGAGGGGGTGCGCAGGTTGTCCTCGAGGACCCGGAGCACCCCGGCGCCGTCTCGAACGACATCGATGCCGGACACGTGGATGCGCACCCCGTTCGCCGGCTTGATGCCGTGCGCGGCGCGCGTATAGGCCGCGCTACTCACCACCAGCCTCCGTGGCAAGATCCCGTCGTTGAGGACGTGCTGGCCGTCGGCCAAGTCGGCGAGCAGCGCTTCGAGGGCAAGCACTCGCTGCACGACGCCGCGCTCGACAAGGCGCCACTCCTCGGCCGCGATGAGCCTCGGGACCAGGTCGAGCGGAAAGGGCCGCTCCTCGCCCGACAGGCTGAACGTGATGCCCTGGTCGCGAAACACCAGCGATAGGGCGGCCGAGCGATCAGCCAGATCGGACGCCGACAGCCGCGAGAGGGCGTCATACATGCCGCGCGCCGCGTCGTGTGGTGTGTCCGGGGCAGCGAAGACTTCGTCCCACGCGGCGTCCAGCCGGTAGTCGTCGAAGAGGTCGCTCACGTCCAGACCTTAGGAACGGGCTGTTTCTTGGGTGTTGCGTCGCGATGACGAAACAGGCCAGGCATCAGCAGCGTTCACGATGACAACGACTGCGCCGGGTCAGCCCTGGGGCGCACCGGCACTCGCCGACCAACTGTTCGCGACCCCGGCCGTCGCCAACAGGGTGGCGAAAGCCCGTAGCCGCGCGGCCTCCGCCGCTGAGAACCGGACGTTCATCCGCCGGGCAACGACCGCCATGACCGCGGGAGTCGACCCCTCCAGCGCCACCCACAGCACCCAGCCGGTCGTGATGGCGAGGGGCGCGCAGTCCGGGCCCGCGCGAGCGGACGCGGGCACCCCGGTATCGAGTGCTCGGCGGGCCAGCGGGTAGCGGCTGGCCTCGCCGACGTCGACCAGAGCACCGACATCAGCGTAGGCCAGCTGCGCTAGCGCCTTGCCCTTCGCGTCGGCGTCCCACGGCGACGCGAGAACGTTCAGCGCCTGCGAGATCGCTCGCACTACCGGGTCCTCGAGGGGACCGCTGGCGGTGGTGGACAGCACCTCGATCGCCCCGGCCATCCGCAACGCGTCCTCGACGTCCTGGATGCGCACCCCCGGGGGCAGGCGCACGACCAGCTCGTCGATGACCGTCGGCCCGTTCTCCTCCAGCACGTCGATGGCGAGCAGGTCCACCCCGAGAGCGGCGAGCGCCGACGTCGCGCCCGCGAAGACACCCGGACGGTCGGCAAGCTCGATGCGCAGTCTCAGGTCCATGATGGCCTCGAGCCTGCACCCGCTGTGTTACTGCCCAATGGCCGCAGGATTCCGGTTCCCCGCGGCACGGCGGTTCAGCACGAGGCGCACTCTCCTGCAGCACCGGGCAGCCCTCAGGACGCTCGTTCGCCGATATGTGGTTGGCGGTGGTCGTGCCAGTCGAGAGACTGAGCCCGTGACCTACCCGATCCGGCGCGCGCACCTCGGGGACATGCCGGCGATCGCCTTGCAGGACGGTGCTTCGTTCGGTTTCCAGTTCACCGGTGACGAGCTGGCCGAGGCGTTGACGATTCTGGACCCGCAGCGCTTCTTCGTCGCCACCGACGGTGACCGGATCGTCGGCGTGACCGGCGACTACGCGATGACGATGGCGACCCCCGGCGGTTCGCTGGACGTCCCGGGCGTGACCTGGGTGTCGGTGAACCCCACGCATCGCCGTCGCGGGATCCTGCGCCAGCTCATGCACCACCAGTTGCGTGCCTTTGCCGACGCCGGCGTGGCAGCGGCCATTCTCACCGCGAGCGAGGGTGGGATCTACGGCCGCTTCGGTTACGGCGCAGCGTCCCAGGTCCGCAAGCTGGCCATCGAGCGGCAGCGGGCCGTCCTCCGCTCGTCGGAGGACGGCGGCGCGGTGCTGCTGGCCACCCCCGCCGAGGCCCGTGCCGCGATGCCCGACATCCACGAGCGCTGGCGCCGCACGATCCCCGGCGCTCTGGCGCGCACGGCCGCCCGGTGGGACGTGCACCTGCGCGACCGCGAGGCCCACCGCGACGGCATGTCCGGGCTGTACTTCCTGCTCCACCGCGATGGCTACGTCGCCTACCGGGCCGGTTCGAACTGGAACGACGGCCGCCCGGGGCATAACTGCCGCATCATCGAGTACGCGACGGCAACCCCGCAGGCACATGCCGCGCTGTGGCGGGTGCTGCTAGGGCTGGACCTGTTCGGCACCATCGAAAGCGACCAGATCCCCGTCGACGACCCCCTGCCCTACCTGCTCACCGACCAGCGGCAAGTGCGTTCGCTGGCGGTCAACGACGGCCTGTGGATCCGGCCGATCGACGTGGGCGCGCTGGTGCGGGCGCGCTGCTACGGCCTGGAGTTCGAGGTCGTGTGGGAGATCTCCGACGAGCTGTTCGGCGCGGGCCGCTACCTCATTCGCGGCGGCCCGGACGGGGGCACCTGCGAGCGGACCGACGCCACCGCGCAACTGGCCAGCGGCGTGGACGTGCTCGGCGCGGTCTACCTCGGTGGGCATCGCCTGCAGGCTCTCGCG
>JAYTRE010000261.1:0-3490 GCA_043746395.1 Pseudonocardiales bacterium | reverse complement strand
AGCCGGGTGTCGACGTTGCCGCGGAGCTCGACGATCTCGAGCCCGAGGCCGAGCGCGCGCAGCTGGGCGGCCCGCCGCGGTGAGCCGGTGCCCACGCGCGAACCGGGCGGGAGCTCGCCGAGGGTGCAGCCGTCGCGCGCGACCAGGGCGTCGCGCGGGTCCTCCCGGCGTGGCGCAGCGGCGATGACGATGCCCTCAGCCGGCGCTGTGGGGAGGTCCTTGTACGAGTGCACCGCGACGTCGATCTCGCGCTCGACCAGCGCGGTCCGTAGCGCCGAGACGAACACCCCGGTGCCCCCGAGCTGGGCCAGGGCGGCGCTGGAGCGGTCGCCTTCGGTGACGATCTCGACGATCTCGACGGGGCCGCCCAGGGCCGTCGCGACGGTGCCCGTCTGGGTCCGGGCCAGCAGGCTGGCGCGCGTGCCCAGGCGCAGGGTGCGGGCCATGGTCATCGGCTGGCCACCGGCCCTCCGGATGGCGGTGGGTCCGCGCTCGCCGGCTGCTCTCCCGGCTGCGTCTTCACCGCGGCGACCGACTCCGCCGCGGCGGGATCGAGGTCGAACAGTTCGCGCAACGCGGCCGCGTACTGGTCGCCACCCGGGGTGGCGGCGAGTTCCTTCACCCGCACGGTCGGCGCGTGCAGCACCTTCTCCACCGCGCGCCGGACCGCGTCGGCGACCTCGCGGCGGCTTTCGGGCGCCAGCCCGGGCAGCCGCCCGTCTAGGCGGGCCAGCTCAGCGTCGATGACCTGGTTGGCCCGCGCGCGCAGCGCCGTGACTGTGGGCGCGACCGCGAGCCGCTGCTGCTCGGCGAGGTAGTCGGTGAGCTCTGAGTTGACGATGGCGGTCGCGGCCCGGATCTCGTCGTCGCTGACCATCGCCCCGCTCGAGCGCAGCGCCTCCAGATCGACGTAGGTGATGCCGAGCTGAGCACCCACGCTGCTGTCGACGTCGCGCGGCATGGCCAGATCGAGGACGACGAGCGGACGCTGCGGGCGAGGGGGAATCAGCTCGGCTTCGATGACCAGTCCGGTCGCGCCGGTCGAGGAGATCAGCAGGTCGGCGCCGGAGATCTCCGCGCCCAGGTCGGCGAGCGCGGCGGCCCGGCCGCCCAGCGAGGCGGCGAGCCGCTCGGCACGCTCGCCGGAGCGATTGAGCACGACGATGTCGCTGACGCCCCGCCGGCGCAGCGTGGCCCCGGCCAGGGCGCCCATGGAGCCAGCGCCCACGATCACCGCGCGGCGGTGCTCGAGCGGGCCAAGCACCGCGCTGGCCTGATCCAGGGCAACGGTCACCACCGAGGCTCCCGCCCGGTCGATGCCGGTGTCGGAATGCACCCGCTTGCCGACGCGCAGCGCCGTCTGGGCGAGTTCGTGCAGGACGCTGCCGACGGAGCCGACCTCGGTGCCCAGTGCGTAGGACTGCCGCAGCTGCCCGAGGATCTGGGACTCGCCGACGACCATCGAGTCGAGGCCGGCGGCAACGGAGAACATGTGCTCGGCGGCGGCCTCGGCGAAGTGCACGTACAGGTGATCGGACAGGTCCGACATCGCCTGGCCGGCGTGCCGCGCGAGGATGGACGTGATCTCCGCGACGGCGGGGTGGAAGCGGGCGACGTCGGCGTACACCTCGACGCGGTTGCACGTCGACAGCAGCAACACCTCGCTGATCGACTCGGTGCGATGCAGCTCGTCGAGGGTCTTGCGGAGATCATCGCCCGGCACCGCTGCGCGTTCCAGGACCGACACCGGCGCGGTGCGGTGCGACAGGCCGACCACCAGCACGCTCATACCCGTCCTCCGACTGCGGTCGCCTTGCGGTTCTCGTGGAAGGAGAGGATCTGCAGTTCGGCGGCGAGGTCGACCTTGCGGAGATCGACGTGGCTGGGGACGCTCAGCACGACCGGGGCGAAGTTGAGGATGCTGGTGACGCCGGCCTCGACCACCCGATCGCAGACCTCCTGCGCCGCGGCGGCCGGCGTGGCCAGCACCGCGATCGTGATCCGCTGCTCGGCGACGATCGCGGCCAGCTCGCGGATGTCGCGCACGACCAGGCCCCGCACGGTGGTGCCGATCCGTTCGGCGTCGGCGTCGATGAGGGCCGCGATCCGGAAGCCCCGGCTCGCGAACCCGGCATAACCGGCGAGGGCCTGGCCCAGGTTGCCGGCGCCGATCAGCGCGACGGACCGGTGCACGGTGAGGCCGAGCGTCCGGGCAATCTCCTCGGTGAGGGTCACGACGTCGTAGCCCACCCCCCGGATGCCGTAAGAACCCAGAAACGAGAGGTCCTTGCGCAACGTTGCGGAGTTGACACCCGCGGCCGCAGCGAGCTCCTCGGAGGAGACCGTCGACGTGGTGCGGTCGCCGAGCGCACCCAGGACCCGCAGGTAGGTGGCTAGCCGGGCGACCGCGGCCTCCGGGACGGCTCGGCAGTCGGGCGGCGCGGGACGGCCCTCGACGCGACCGCCCGCGGGCAGAGCGTCGTCATTGGACGAACTACGCGCGTCGCGCGGAGCGGACATCGACACCTCGACGACCGGCTCGAAAGGGCGCTGGGACCGGGTGGCGGGAGCGCCCGGCCGGTGTGGTAGAAGCTGGCTGGACGCCGGGAACGGTACGCCGCTCGTGAATCTTTTCCCAAATCAGCCGGGCCCGTGCTATAGGCGCCGCTAGCGCGCCAGTGCCCGCCGAAACCGGTCCTCCTCGAGGCGCCAGTAGCCGTGTTCACTGCCGTCGATGAGGATGACCGGCACCCGATCGGAGTATCGCTCGCGCCGGTCCGGATCGCCGTCGACGTCGAGCTCGTCGTAGCCGAAGCCCAGCTCGTTCGACAGCCGCCGCAGCCCGGTCTGGGCTTGCTCGCACAGGTGGCACCCCGCCCGGGTGATGAGCGTGACCTGGTGGTCAGGCGCTGCCATCAGCCGGCGCCCCGGTCCCGGCCGACGGCGGTTGCGGGCCCGTGGCGGGCTCGGGGAGCGCGTCGGCGCTCAAGCGCCACTTCATCACCTTGCCGGTGACGGTACGCGGCAGGGAGCTCACGTACTCGATCGTCGCAGGCAGCTTGAAGCGGGCGAGCGACCGGGCCGCTGCTGCGAGCACTGCCGCCGGATCCGGGCGGGCGTCCGCCGCCGCCACGACATAGGCACGGACCGCTTCACCGGTTTGCGCGTCACGAACGCCGACCACCGCGACCTCCGCCACGCCCGGCGCAGCCGCGAGGACGGCCTCCACCTCGGCGGGGTAGACGTTGAAGCCGTTGACGATCACCAGCTCGCTTGTGCGACCGACCAGGTACAGCTCGCCGTCGTCGTCGCGGACCGCAACGTCCCCGGTGCCGAACCAGCCGTCCTCGTCCGGGCCGCCGGACCCGTCCGGCCAGTACCCGGAGAACAGGTTCGGTCCGCGCACGAAGACGCGACCAGGGTCGTCGTCGCTGTCGAGACGATCGCCGTCGGCGTCACGCAGCTCGACCTCGACGCCGGGCAGCGGGCC
>JAYTRE010000260.1:0-5964 GCA_043746395.1 Pseudonocardiales bacterium | reverse complement strand
CTGATGGCCCCGAGCAACAGCCCCTCGAAGCCCGCGTAGACCAGCGCGGTGAAGGCGTTTGCCCGCATCGTGAACGACATGTACAGCCCGAGGGCCAGGCCACCCAGCAGCCCCACCAGCAGCAGCGGCAGCGCGGTCGTGCTGGACGTCAGCGACCAGGAGATGGCGCCGGTGACGAGCAGCACGCCGAGCATCGCGCCGGTCCGGACGACGACGTCGTCGAGCGTCATGTAGCGCGTGGGCGTGGCCGTCGGTCCGAGGTAGGCCGGCCGGTCGTACATCTTCTGGAGGTCGACCGGGGACGTTCCCCGCCCGCGATCCCCGCCCGACATGTTGCCGAACTTGTTGATCACCGGGTTCTGGGCCATCGACGCCTCCAACTGTTGCGGTCCGGCTCTTGCGGCCGGCCCCGAGCTCGCCACTGTTTGTCTCTAGTCAAACGATACCGATCTTCGGAGAGTTCCTGCGGCGCCGGTCACCCCGCGTGGGCGCGAGCCCTACTCGCGGGCAATCTATCTGGCACAAGGTGTCCCAGAGACCGGGCCGGAGAAGCGAGCCCCATGTCGGGGCGAAACACGCGCGGGCGCGATGCGATGGGCTTCGGCCTCGCGGTGCTGAACAGGCTGGCCGGAGCGGCTGCCCATTTCTGGCGAGCCATTTCTGGCGAGCGCGACCTGTTCGACCGCACACCCACCGACGAGCAGCAGCTGATCGTCGGTGGCGACCCGCGAGTTCGCCGCCGAGCAGCTGCGCTCGGCCGCCGCCCGGGCCGACGCCGACTGCAGCGCGCCCGGGGAGCTACTCAAGCGCTCGGTAAGTGAGCTCAGGGTGACCCTCGTGGCGCATTCCCGAATCCCTCGGCGGCGTGAGCACGCACCGCTCCACCACCACCGGCGTGCGCGTCAACGAGGCGCTTGCCCACGGCGACCTGGGCCTGGCGTTCGCGTGCCTCGCTCCCGCTCACCGCGCGCCTCGACGGGGAGGACTACGTACTGAACGGCGAGAAGATCTTCGTCACCGCCGGTGGGCGCAGTGACGCCGTCGTCGGGTAGGCCTTTCTCGACAAGAGCCAGGGCCGCGCGGGCAGCAAGTCCTTCGTCGTCGAGAAGGGCACGCCGGGCATGGTCGTCGAGCGCCTGGAACGCAAGCTCGGAATCAGCGCGTCGGATACCGCGACGATCCGCTTCACCGACTGCCGGGTGCCGAAGGCGAAGCCGCTCGGCAGGCCGGAGATCGAGGCGGATCAGGGATTCGCCGGAGTGCTGCAGAGCTTCGACAACACCCGAGCCCTGGTGGCCGGGATGGCGGTGGGCTGTGCCCGCGCCGCGCTCGACGAGCGACCGCGCCGGTCGAGCTGAGGAGTGAGATACCCGGCAAAGCCCCCCCGGTCGTTCACCGGGCACCTCACTCGTCTCGATCTTGGCTCTGGCGTCCCCCGAGCACACCGTGCTTTCGATCTACGAGAAGTCTCCCATAGAAGTAACTTCCTGGCAAGATATATTTTCGGAAGGAAGACGCGGCCGGCTCGGACGCCCCTGCCCGGCAGCCGGCGGGCAACCGGCAATTCTTTGGCAGCGCTCGGCTCCGCGTGCGAGGCTGACCAGATGAGCGACGAGAACGCCGACGCCGGCGAGGTCAAGGACAAGTTCCGCGCGGCACTGGAGCGCAAGCGCGGCGGCCAGGCCGACCGCGCCGCCGAGAACGAGGCGCAGGGTGGGTCCAAAATCCACTCCGAGCATGGGGCCGCTGGGGGCAAGCGGACGTTCCGGCGTAAGAGCGGCGGCTGAGCGGCCCGACGCCGGGAGACGATCCAGCAGAAGACGACGCAGCCCCGGCCGCATGGCGACCGGGGCTGCGTGGTGTCTCGGGGATTTAGATGGGGCGGACGTTCTCCGCCTGCGGGCCCTTCTGGCCCTGGGTGGTGTCGAACTCGACGCGCTGGTTGTCTTCGAGGCTCTTGTAGCCGTCACCAGCGATGGCGGAGAAGTGGACGAACACGTCGGCTGCGCCTCCGTCGGGTGCGATGAAGCCGAAGCCCTTCTCGCTGTTGAACCACTTCACGGTGCCCTGAGTCATGCGGTATTCTCCTTGATTTGAGGCAGTCGGATCGCCGCACGGTGCGGCCACCCGGGTCGGTGCGTACGTGCCTGTCTCACGGTGTGAAGAAAGACCACATGCACTGCAAGATCCTGCGCGTCAAGACGTGAAGGAAGATTGCTGTCAACCACTACCACGGTAACACGTTGAGAGCGTCTGGCGCTTTCCGCCGAAGCCCGCAATGCTAGAACCCATCCGGCGGCGCAGGTCGGCAATCGCGGAGGTCTACAGATGAGTGCCACCCTGACCCGTACCAAGGGCAGCGACTTCGCCGGCTTGTGCCGGCAGGTCCGGGAGGCGAATCTGCTGGAGCGGCGCCACGGTCACTACGCGGTCCGGATCGCGGCGACCATGGCGGCGCTAGCCGCGACCTGGGCCGCCTTCGCCGTTATCGGCAATTCCTGGTATCAGACGATCGTGGCCGCTGTTCTCGGCATCGTGTTCACCCAGGTGGCCTTCCTCGGTCACGATGGCGGCCACCAGCAGGTGTACCGCTCCCGCCGCGGCAACGACGCGCTGGGCATCGTCACCGGTGATCTGCTGGTCGGGCTCAGTTTCGGCTGGTGGGTGGACAAGCACAACCGGCATCACGCGCACCCCAACCAGGAGGGCCACGATCCCGACATCGGCGACGGGGTGCTGGTTTTCACCACGAACCAGGTTGCCGCCCGCTCCGGCGCGATCGGCCGCATGATCGCCCGCCACCAGGCCTGGCTGTTCTTCCCGCTGCTGACCATGGAGGGCCTGCACCTGCATGTGGCCAGCCTGCGATCCCTGCTCAGTGGACGTTCCCGCCGCTACCGCCGCACTGAGCTCGCCCTGTTCGCGATCCACGTGGTGGGCTACCTCGCCGCGGTGCTGCTCGTCCTCTCGCCGGTCAAGGCACTGGTGTTCGTCGCCATCCATCAGGCGGTATTCGGTCTCTACATGGGCTGCTCGTTCGCGCCGAACCACAAGGGCATGACGATCATCCCGGACGGCCGCGATGTGGACTTCCTGCGACGCCAGGTGCTCACCTCCCGCAACGTTCGCGGCGGCTGGTTCACCGACTTGCTGCTCGGCGGGTTGAACTACCAGGTGGAGCACCACCTGTTCCCGAACATGCCACGACCCAGCCTGCGCAAGGCGCAGGGATTGGTGCGCGCGTACTGCCAGGAGCGGCAGATCACCTACACCGAGACGAGCCTGTTCGGCTCGTACGTCGCAGCCGTCAAGCACCTGCACGACCTGGGCGAGCCACTGCGGCTGCGGCCCCAAGCCTTCGACGCTGTCTGACCAACCGGCCGCCGCGACCGTTCAGTCCGGCGGGCAGATGCAGCCGCGCGTCAGGGCGCCGGCCACCGTAGCGGTGCAGTAACGCAGCGCGATGACATCGTGGTGGTCGAGGCCGTGGGCGCAGGCGCCACAGGCCGGTAGTCGGGGTGCGGCGACGGCGGTATCGACCAGAGCCGGGACCGGAGGAGAGAGCGTGGGTGCCATGCGACGACCTGCCCGCGCCGGTCGGACCGGCGCCGGAGTGCTGCTCTCGGTCCTGGCAGCGACAGACTGTGGCCGCTGCTCGACGGGGAACCGAAACAGCACCAGCGTAGCCCCGACCGGCCGCGTCGGCGCCCGACAGTGAACAGGACTAGTGTCCAGAGCATGCCGATTGACCTGGAACAGCAGATTCTTAAGGTGCTCCGCGGCATGTCGGCCAATGACCGGCCGGCCACCTTCGGCGACCTGGCTCGTCGCTTCGGGGCGAACGCCGACCTGATCGCCCGCTGCGGCAGGCAGCTCGTCGACCAGGGTCTGGCCCGGCCCTCGATGGTCGAGGTGCGTGGGGTGCAGAAGCTGCACGGCCTGCTTCCCCAGGTCGACGAACCCTCCGAGAAGTAGCTCGCCGGCACCTCCGTTCGTGCGTCTGAGCGGCCGCGGGCAACGATCTGCGCCGAGCGGTCGTCGCGCCGGGAGCGCCGCGGCGACTCGCCATCGGGTGTCTGCATCGGCTACCCTGAACTCAGCAGCCCACCCAGCGGCTGCCGGCGGCATAGCCCGCTGGTCTGGTTCAGCGCAACATCACCCCTGAAGCAGGTAAGACGAATCCGGCCGTCTCCGCTGCATTTCGCGTCGCAGACGGCCCCCGCACAACGAAGGAGAACGCTATGGACGACAACAACGGCGGTTACGGTCCCTGGGACGACTGATCGACCCGCAAGCGGCCCTCCTCGAGATGATCTCGAGGGTGGGCCGTCGCGTTGTCTGGGGTAGGAAACGGGCACTCGAGGTGCAAAACGGGGCCGGCGTGCGCCAGAATGAAGTGGCGCTCCGACGAACCTCCTGGGCCAGTGGGTCAGCGACACGCACGGAGGTCAACCAAGCGATGACGGATACCCGGTACTCACCTGAGGCCCAACCGGCGCTGCTCTACGACGCGCAGCGGGATCTGTACTACGCCAAGCCCGCGCTGCGGGGCTGGCTGCACCTGATCTGGTTCGAGGCCTCGCTGGTCGTCGGGACCCTGCTGCTGACCCACACGCACGGCACGGGCCGGGTCGCGGCCGTCGCGGTATACGTCTCGAGTGTGAGCGGCCTGTTCGGGGTGAGCGCGCTGTACCACCGCGGCACCTGGACACCGTCGTGGAGCCGGCTGATACAGCGCCTCGACCACACGATGATCTTCGTGCTAATCGCCGGGACGGCCACCCCTGCGTTCCTGCTGACCACCCACGGGACCTACCGGGTGGTCAGCCTTACCGTGCTGTGGGTCCTGACGTTGGTTGCCGTGGTCAGCCACCTCGTCTGGATGAACGCGCCGGAGATCTTGGTTGGCACGAGCTTCATGGGCCTGGGGTGGGTGGCTGGGCTGTCGTTGCCCGCCGTCTGGATGAACGCGGGTGTCGCGCCCGGGGTGCTGATGCTCGCTGGCGGCACGCTGTACACCGTCGGCGCGATTTCCTACCACCGGCGACGTCCCGACCCCGCGCCGTTGATCTTCGGCTACCACGAGGTGTTCCACGCCTTCGTGTGCTGTGCGGCGACCTGCCAGTACATCGCGATAGCGCTGTTCGTGCTCTGACCCGCACGGGTCGCGCACGCTGGTGCCCAACCGCCATAGCGGCCACGATGGGCTGATGACCGATCTCGACACCGAGCGCCTGCACGTGACGATCCACCTGCAGCAACAGGCCACCGTGACCTTCGTGGCGGCCGGATCGCTGTTGCTGGATGACGTACCGTCCGCGGTCCGCGGTCCGCGGTCCGCGATCCGCAGACCGGTCGGCAGCGGATCGCGTTCCGGATCTTCGCGGCGGTCGGCTACGAGGCCGGCCGCGCCAAACTGTGGCGGCTGCAGGCATTCACCAGCAAGTCCCAGGCGGATTGGCAGGGTGTTCCTCGACGGCGTGGACGGTGCGCCGGCTCGGGTCGTCTGCGACCACGACCTCGGCCTGACCGCCGCCCTGAGGGCGCGCTTCCCGCAGGCCGAGCTGAACACCACAGGGCGAGTGGTCGCCGACCAGTTCCGCCGACGCGGCCAACGCTCCGACCGCCCGATCGACACGCCGCTGTCCACCTCACCGATGGACGGCCTGCTCAACCCGATCCGAGCCGCGGCCGACGAGTGATCATCGATCCGCGCGGCGCTCCGTCACTTCGTTAAGCGTCCAGCAGGCACGTGGGGCCGACGTACCAAGGAACCGTTACAGTGCGTCGCGGTCGATCCGTCCTCGATCGTCGTCGAACTCGTGGCCGGACCTCGCGCTCATAGCGCAGATCGCTACGGACCCTGGTACGTAGCGTTAGTTTTCGGGCTGAAGCAGTCCGGCGAACGGGAGGTTGCGCGCCGCGGTGAACACGATCGCCACCACGACGATCGCGGTAGTAGCC
>JAYTRE010000259.1:0-4599 GCA_043746395.1 Pseudonocardiales bacterium | reverse complement strand
GGCTCGAGCGGCCTTGGGCTCGACATTGCACGGCGCTGTGCCGAGGCCGGCGGGGGTTCGATGACCCTGGGGCAGAGCCCTTCCGGCGGAACCGCGATCACTGTCGTGCTGCGCGCCCCGTGAGGCAGCCATAAGGCTTTCCCACCCAAACTTAGGACGCACTTAACGTTGCCGTGAGGTCGCCCTGATGCCGCACAGGCCATCGTGGCAGCTATGAACAACAAGCCCACTCTCCGGCTCCTGCGCCGGGCCGCAGTGCTCGGATCGGGCGCCGCCGCCGGCACCGTGGCGCTGCTCGCCGCGCTGTTCTCCGGTGCCTCGCACGCCCAGGCGGACACGAACAAGTCGGCGTCGAACACCTCGGGTGCCGTGGTCAGCCCGACCTTGACGGCAGCGACGACGGCATTCTCGACACCGCCGGCGGCCTCGCCGGCGAGTGCGGTGGCCTGGGCGCCGATGGCGTTCACGCCTGTCGGCGGGAGCAACGGATCATGAATGGGACCGAGCGACGCTTGCGGAGCGAGCAGCCAACCGAGCGACGCTTGCAGAGCGAGCAGCCGACCGAGCGACGCTTGCAGAGCGAGCAGCTGCCCGCGGTCTACACCACCCGGGCGTGGAGCTGCACAGTTCGCTTGGCTGTCGACGATGCGCGCATCCTGTCCCCCGCTGCAGCGGATCTCACCACGCTGCTGGCCACGGTCGATTCGGTGGCCAGCCGGTTCCGTCCGGACTCGGCGCTGTCGATCGCCAATTCCCGCGCTGGACGTCCGACGCCCATTCCCCGGCTGCTGGTCGACCTCGTCGGCGCGGCCCTCGACGCCGCCGCGCAGACCGACGGCCTCGTCGACCCGACCGTCGGCCTAGCCCTAAACCGCATCGGCTACGACCGCGACATCGCCGCGGTCGCTCCGGACGGTCTTAGCGTGTCGTTCCTGGCGCCCGTGCTGGGCTGGCGGCACGTGCGGCTGCACCGCGAGGCGGGTCTGCTCACTGTGCCGGTGGGTACGGCGCTCGATCTGGGCGCTACCGCGAAGGCATACGTCGCCGACCACGCCGCCCACGCGCTGGCCAGCCGTTACGGTGCGGCCGTGATGGTCGAGCTAGGCGGCGACCTGGCAGTGGCCGGCCACCGCCCAACCGGCTGGTGCATCAACGTCGCCGAGCGGGAGAGCGATGACGGTCAGCTGATCCTGCTGCGCCACGGTGGCCTGACCACCTCCTCGACAACCGTGCGCCGCTGGCGGCGCGGGGGCAGCGAGATCAACCACATCGTCGACCCGCGCACGGGTGCGCCGGCCGACGGACCATGGCGCAGCGTTTCGGTCGCCGCCCCGTGCGCTCTGGCGGCGAACGTGGCCAGCACTGCAGCAATCATCCGAGGCGACGGCGCGCTCGACTGGCTCGAAGCGCGCGGTCTTGCTGCCCGCCTCGTTGCTGTCGACGGTTCGCTGCGTACCACCGCCGACTGGCCGAGTGCCCGCGTCCTGGCGGTGGCGTGATGCGGGCCGCCACGGCGGTCAGCACCTCGGTACTCGGCACGCCAACGGCACCGCGATGACCGCCGTGCTCGAGCGCCTCGACACCCCAGGGGGCGCGACCTGGACGATCGGCGGCCCGCGCCTGCTCGCAGCACTGAACACGTACGACGTGCTCGATGCAGCGACCCACCTCGCCACGCACGGTCCGATGCCCGCAACCGACCGGCCCCGCCTACAGGCGCTGCTGGACAGCGTGGCGATCACCGGTCGAGGCGGCGCGACGCTCCGCCTCGCTACCCGGCTCCGCGCCCTGCAGGCCCGCCGGCCGCAAATTCTCGTGGACGGCACCGAACCCGAACCCGCCAGCCTCAAGGACCGCGTCCTGCTCGGGCGGGCACCGCACCTGGTGCTGGACGGCGCCCTGGCGGTGGCCAGCGCGGTGGGGGCCCGCGCGGTGGCCGTCGCCGTCCGCGACCCGCTCGCCGCCGCCGCGGTGCGCACCGCGGCGGCCCAGCGCCCCGACGGTGCACTGGTGCGGGTCAGCGTGATCAGCGGTGACCCGCGCAGGGTGGTCCAGGCCCTCGATGGGGCTCCGGCGTTCGGCCTGGGACGGCGCTCCCCGCCCGCCGCGGATGGTGCAGTCGTCGCCAATCCGGAGACCTTGGCTCAGCTGGCCGTGCTGCTGCGCCTGGGTCCGCGACGCTTTGCCGAGACGGGGACGCTCGCCGAACCCGGCACCACCCTGCTCACGCTCCGTGGCGCCGTCGGGCGCCCCGGGGTCGTCGAGATTCCGCTGGGGACGCCGCTGGGCATCGTGCTGGAGGCGGCGGGCGCCGTCGAGCCGGTTGCCGTGATCAGCGGCGGCTACCACGGCAGCTGGCTGGCCCCGGTCGCGCAGCTTCGGCTATCGCGAGCCGGCCTGGCGGCAGCGGGCGGGATTCTCGGGGCCGGGGTGCTCGTGGTCGTTGACTCCCGCACCTGCGCGCTGGGCGAGCTGGCCCGGGCCACGGCCTGGCTGGCAGGGGATGCGCCCGACCAGTGCGGGCCCTGCCGCACCGGGTCGCCTGCGCTCGCCGCGGACCTCGAGGATCTTTACCGGGGGGACCGCGCCGCACTCGACAGCGTCTTCGACCGCGCGCGCGCCCTCATGGGCTGCGGGGCGTGCGGCCACCCGGCCGGGATCGCCCGCTTTGTCACCTCAGGGCTGCACCTGCTGCACGACGAGACCGATCTGCACCTGCGCAGCGGCGGCTGTGGCCGCCCCGTCCTGGGTCAGCTCAGGCCGGCGTAGGAGTGCAGTCCGGACACGACGATGTTCACGACGAGGAAGTTGAAGGTGATCGCCCCGAAGCCGGCGAGGTTGACCCACGCCGCTGCTCGGCCCTTCCATCCGGCGGTGGCCCGGGCGTGGAGGTAGCTCGCGTAGATCACCCAGACGATGAATGCCCAGGTCTCCTTCGGGTCCCAGCCCCAGTAGCGTCCCCAGGCCGCCTCGGCCCAGATCGCGCCACAGATGATGCCGATCGTATACAGCGGGAACGCGAAAGCCACGATCCGATAGGCGACCTTGTCCAGCGTCGCGGCAGCGGGCAGCCGGGCACCGAACGCGGTGAGCGAACCGACGCGGGCCCCCGGCTGCGCCGACACCCGGTCGTAGCGCTGCTTGAGCAGGAACAGCGCGCTGAGCACGGCGCTGGTCATCAGCGCGCCCTCGGAGCTTGCCGCGAGAGTGACGTGGATGGCCAGCCAGTACGACTGCAGCGCGGGCACGAGTGGTTGTGCCTTGGCGTACAGCACCGTCCCCGCCAGGAACATCATGATGATGACGGGCAGCAGGATAAAACCGCCGAGGTGGCGGATCTGCGGTGCCTTCCACATCAGCGCGATGAAGGCGACCACTGCGACGAGCCCGGCCACGGAAGCAAACTCGTACATGTTGCTCCACGGCACCGAGTCGACCGCGCTGCCTCGGATCGTGATCGACGCCGCATGTATAAGCGCGCCCAGCACGGTCACCGCGAGCGCGAAGCGCCCGGCCCGGTCGCCGAAGGAACCCCGCACGCTGGAGCGCTCCCCGACGGGAATCCGATCGACCAGCCTGGATGAGCCGACGGGCGGCCCACCGGCGCCGACCAGTTGGCGCTCAGGCGCGGCAGCGGGCACCGTCGAGGCGATCCGGCCGCGGTGGCCGAAGGCGTACTCGGCCGTGAAACCAACCATGCCCAGCGAATACACCGCGATCGCGGTGGTGAACAACGTGTCGGACAGGTGAGCCATCGCACCGTCGATACCGGCCATCGTCACTGCCTTCCTGCGCTGATCAGCTCCGGAACTGGCGCGGCCGCGCCGCGCAACCGGTGGAGCAATGCGTCGAACTCGGTGGTGAAGTTGCCCGAATCGCTGCGGGCCAAGCCCCCGACCTCGACAACGGTAGGTGACCCGTCCGGGGCGCCCGACGACGGGGTGATCCGCAGCCACATCCGGCGGCGCCGCACGCCCAGCGAGGCGAACAGGCCGAGCACCATCGCCACCGCGGCGATGAGCAGGTAGCCCTCGCTGGGGTCGTGGCTGACCTGGATGCTCGCCCACGGAAGCCAACCATCAAAGGTCACCGACACCCCGTTGCCGAACGTCTTCGTCTGCCCGACCGTCAGGTTCGCGGCGCCAATCTTGTGCATCGCCGTGGTGTCGAGCGAGTACACCGATTGCGGCACGTTGTGCGGGTTGAGCGAACCGAGGTACACAAAGATCCCCAGCACCGGGTTGGCAACCTGCGGCGAGATCGAGGTGATCACGCCGTTGCCGGTGTCTTGCGGCGTGGGAGCGAAGAAGCCGCTGACGCCGACGTCGCGCTTCGCACCCTGCTTGCCGAACAGCTTGAACGCGCCTTCGGACAGCAGGGTGGACGCGTTCTGCGGGATGAACGGCTCGGTGTCGTGCACCACGGTCCCGTCGGGCATCCGGACGGTGAGCGTGGGCGCGAACCCATGCCCGATGAGGTAGACCCGATCACCCTCGAGCCGCAACGGATGGTTGACGGTAATCGTCGCGTGCTGGGCCGCGGCATGCACGTCACGTACGTAGGTCACCTGCGCGATGAAACTGGACGGCTCGCCAGCGG
>JAYTRE010000258.1:0-3357 GCA_043746395.1 Pseudonocardiales bacterium | reverse complement strand
AGCGCTCGACGCCGACCTGGGGCGTCCCGCCCTGGATGCCTGGATGGCCGACCTGGCGCCCTCGACCGCCGAATCGGTACATGCCCGCAAGCACCTGCGCGCGTGGCTGCGCAGCCGTCGCGTCGGCGTCCCGCTGAACTTGCGCCCGGGCCGGGCGTGGTACCAGTACGAGCCGCTCGGCGTCGCCCTGATCATCAGCCCGTGGAACTACCCGGTCTACCTCGCGCTGGGCCCGCTGGTCGCCGCTCTCGCGGCGGGGAACTGCGTAGTGCTCAAGCCCTCGGAGCACACCCCGACCGTGTCGGCGCTGCTGCGCCGGCGACTGACCGAGTACCTGGACCCGCAGGCCGTGGCTGTCGTCGAGGGGGCCGCCGCGGAGACGCAGCAGCTGCTGGACCAGGGTTTCGACTATGCGTTCTTCACCGGCGGTCCGGAGATCGCCAAGGCCGTACTGGCCGGCGCGGCCAAGCACCTGACACCCGTCACCCTCGAGTTGGGCGGCAAGAGCCCGGTGATCGTCGCCGCTGACGCCGCCATCAAGGTCGCGGCGCGCCGGGTCGCCTGGGCCAAGTTGATGAACTCCGGGCAGACCTGCATCGCGCCGGACTACGTCCTGGTCGATCGCCGGATCCGCGACGAGTTCGTCGCCGAGCTGAAGGCCGCGATCGAGGCGTTCCGGCCGGACGGCGTGGCGCTGCCGCTGGTCAACAGCCGCCAGGCCGCGCGCATCGCCGGGCTGCTCGAGACCTCGGGCGGCCAGCGGCTGCTCGGCGGCGCGGTCGACGTGCAAGCACACTGCGCCGAGGCCACCCTCATCCTCGACCCGGATCCGGACTGCGCGCTGCTGCGGGAGGAGATCTTCGGTCCGGTCCTGCCGCTGATCACCGTCGACTCGCTCGACGCCGCGCTGCGCTTCGTCCTCGACCGACCCAAGCCGCTCGCCGTGTACCTGTTCAGCTCGAGCCGGGCTACCCAACAGCGCGTACTCGAGGAGGTCAGCAACGGCGCCACGGTGATCAACCACCTGGTGTTTCAGGTGCTGGTGAACGAGCTGCCCTTCGGTGGCGTCGGCAACAGCGGGATGGGCAGCTACCACGGCGAATGGGGGTTCCAGACCTTCAGCCACCGCAAGGCGGTGCTGCGCAAGCCGGTCCGTCCCGACCCGTCGGTCCTCTACCCGCCGTACACGCCGTTCAAGCAACGCCTGCTGCGCAAGCTGTTCTGATTGACCGCCGCTCGGGCTAGTGCGCGAACGTCGGCGGGGCGGGCTCGGGCGTGGCTCCGGCGGCATCGACGAAGTCGGGGTCGGTGGGCTGCTCGGCTGAGCGCCGGGCCTGCAGTCCGGACTGCAGGCGCAGCGGCACCTCCTTGAGGAACAGGGCGAGCACGAACCCGATCACCAGCACGCCCGCTCCGACCAGGAACACCAGGTCCATGGCCTGGGAGAACCCGACGAGGAACGGATGCGCGATGACCTGGTCGATCTGATGCAGGAAGTTGGTGTCGTTGAGCCCGCTCGCGGACGCCAGGCTCTGCTTCAGCGTGCGCAGGTCGCTCGGATGGCTGAGCGCCGCGGCCCGAAAGGCCGGCGTGGCCTGCGCGCTGCGGTATGCGGCCGGGATGTGGCTGCTTGCCGCGGTGAACAGGATCGACAGGAACACCGCCGTGCCTAGCGTGCCGCCGACCTGCCGGAAGAAGGTCGCCGACGCGGTCGAGACACCCATGTCCTTCGGATCCACCGCGTTCTGCATGGCCAGGACCAGGGTCTGCATGTTAAAGCCGAGACCGGCGCCGAAGATCAGCATGTACAGGTCGGTCTGCCAGAGCGCAGTGTCGGCGCCGATTCCGTGCAACAGCACCAGGCCGATCACCATCAGGGCCGAGCCGATGATCGGGAAGCGCTTGTAGCGGCCCGTCCGGGAGGTCAACTGTCCGGCGGTGAGCGACGCGGCCATCATGCCGAGCACGAGCGGCAGGATGAGCAACCCGGCTTTGGTCGGGGAGGCGCCCTTGACGATCTGCAGGTAGAGCGGAAGGGAGGCCATCCCGCCGAACATGCCCAGCCCGACGATCAAGTTCTGCGTCGAGGCCACCGCGAACGTCGAGTTTCTAAACAGTCGCAGCGGCAGTAGCGCGGCGTCACCCATCTTGCGTTCGACCCAGCTGAAGCCGGCCACTCCGAGCACACCCACGACGTAGCACAGCAGTGCCCGCCCGCTGCCCCAGCCCCACAGGCGGCCCTGCTCGGCGATGATCAGCAGTGGTACCAGGCCCACGACGAGCATAAGGGCGCCCCACCAGTCGATGCGCTGGTTGCGCCGGTGCTGCTGAACGTGCAGTACCCGGGTGACCACAACCAGCGCGATGATGCCGATCGGGACGTTGATGTAGAAGATCCAGCGCCAGCCGGTGATGCCGAAGATGTGGCTCTGCCCGGCGAAGAAGCCGCCGACGACCGGGCCGAGAACGCTCGCGGTGGCGAAGACCGCCATGAAATAGCCCTGGTAGCGGGCCCGCTCCCGCGGCGGGATGATGTCGCCGACGATCGCGAGGGCGAGCGACATCAGTCCGCCGGCACCGATGCCCTGGAAGGCGCGGAACGCGGCGAGCAGGTACATCGAGTTCGCCAGCCCGCACAGCGCGGAGCCGGTGATGAAGACCGCGATCGCGAACAGGAACAGCGGCTTTCGGCCGTAGCTGTCGGAGAGCTTGCCGTAGAGCGGCGTGGTGATCGTCGAGGTGATGAGGAACGCGGTGGTGACCCACGCCTGGAGCGAGAGCCCGTGCAGGTCATCGCCGATGGTCCGAATCGCCGTCGAGACGATCATCTGGTCGAGCGCGGCGAGGAACATGCCGAGTATCAGGCCGGTCAGGATGGTCATGATTTGCCGGTGGTTGAGCTCGCCGCCCGCTCCGGCGTCGGCGGAGGGGCGGGTGGCCGCGGTGGCGGGCATCAGGTATTTCCTCCTGCCGGCGCGAACCGGGTTTCGGTACCGGTCGGGATCAATTCGTGCTTGGTCGTGTTGAAGTCGGCGGTGAACCGGGCGAGCAGGGCGGCGAAGCGGCGCAGGTCCCGTTCGTCCCAGCTGGCCAGCATCCTGGCGAAGTGGGCGTAGCGGACCTCGTCGTGATCGCTGAGCACCGCGTCGGCCGCGGGCGTGAGGACGAGCAGGCAGGCCCGGCCGTCGACCGGGTCGGCGCGGCGCTCGACCAATCCCTCCCGGACGAGGCCGGCCACCTGCCGGCTCACCGTGGACGGGTCGGAGTCGATGAGTTCGGCGATCGCGCTGGAGCGCAGCGGGCCTTCGGCGGCCAGGCACTTGAGCAGGACGTGAGCCGACCACTCGACGTCGTGCA
>JAYTRE010000257.1:0-3767 GCA_043746395.1 Pseudonocardiales bacterium | reverse complement strand
GCTCGCGGTTGCGAAGGGACCCTGCGTGACGCTGCACCTGCACGACTCGGCGACCCGGTCACTGCGGGAGTTCGTTCCCCTCGAACCCGGCAAGGCGTCGATCTATCTGTGCGGTGCGACGGTGCAGGGTCCGCCGCATATCGGGCACATCCGCAGCGCGGTGAACTTCGACATCCTGCAGCGCTGGCTCACCCGCAGCGGCTACGACGTCACCTTCCTGCGCAATGTCACCGACATCGACGACAAGATCCTGCGCAGGTCGGCCGAGAACGGCACGCCGTGGTGGGCCTGGGCCGCGATCCAGGAACGCAGCTTCCAGGCGGCCTACGAGGTGCTCGGCTGCCTGCCGCCCACCTACGAGCCCCGCGCCACCGGCCACATCACCGAGATGATCGAGTTGATGGCGCGGCTCATCGAGTCGGGCCACGCCTACGCCAGCGGTGGCGACGTGTATTTCGACGTGCGGTCCTTCCCGGCTTACGGCGCCCTGTCCGGCCAGCGGCTGGACAACATGCACCCCGCGGGCGACACCGAGGGCGAGCAGCGCAAGCGCGATCCCCGAGATTTCGCGCTGTGGAAGGGGCACAAGCCCGCTGAGCCGGATTCGGCGTCCTGGCCCACGCCGTGGGGCCGGGGGCGACCCGGCTGGCACCTGGAGTGCTCGGCGATGGCGACGAAGTACCTCGGCGCCGCGTTCGACATCCACGGCGGCGGGCTCGACCTCGTCTTCCCGCACCACGAGAACGAGATCGCGCAATCCGTGGCCGCCGGTGACGGTTTCGCCCGCTACTGGCTGCACAACGCCTGGCTGACGATCGGCGGGGAGAAGATGTCCAAGTCGCTGGGCAACTCGCTGTTCGTCGCCGAGATCGTCACCAGGTGGCGGCCCGTCGAGGTGCGCTACTACCTCGGCGCGGCGCACTACCGCTCCCACGTCGAGTTCTCGCCCGAGGCGCTGGACGAGTCGGCTGCCGCTTACCGTCGCATCGAGAGCTTCCTCGAGCGCGCGGTCGCGGCACTGCCCGAGGGCTCGAGCCCGGCCCGGCCGCTGGGCAGCGGGTTGCCCGACGCGTTCGTGGCGGCGATGGATGACGATCTCGGGGTGCCCGCCGCACTCGGCGTGCTCCACTCGACGGTGCGCGACGGCAACACCGCCCTCGACTCCGGCGAGCTGGCGACGGTGCGCACCGCGCTGGACGGCGTGCTGGAGATGGCCCACGTGCTGGGTATCCGGCCCGATCAGTGGAGCAGGGACTCGACGTCGGATCTGACGGCCGTCGTGGACGCGCTGGTGCAGGTCGCGCTCGGGCAGCGGGCGGCGGCACGCGAGCGCCAGGACTTCGCGGCCGCCGACGAGATCCGTGACCAGCTGGCCGTCACCGGGATCGCCGTCGAGGACACGCCGGCTGGCCCGCGCTGGACCCGGAAGGACTGAGGAGACCGTCATGGCAGGAAATTCGCAGCGGCAAGGCGCGATCCGCAAGTCCAAGAAGGGCGCCCAGATCGGTTCCGGCGGACAGGTCCGCCGAGGGCTGGAGGGCAAGGGCCCGACGCCCCCGGCGCAGGTGCGCAAGGGCCACCCGGCCGCCCGCCGGGCCGCCTCCGCCACGCGCCGGGGCGAGCAGGGACGGGGTGGGCCGCGCGCCCGGGTCGACGCGAGCGAGCTGCTCGTCGGGCGCAACCCGGTCGCTGAGGCGTTGCGTGCCAAGGTGCCCGCGACCGCCCTCTACGTGGCGATCGGCCTGGAATCCGACGAGCGCGTCACCGAGGCGCTGCGGATCGCCGGCAACCGCGGCATCGCGCTGCTCGAGGTCAGTCGCGGCGAACTCGACCGCAAGACCGGCGGAATCCTGCACCAGGGCATCGCGCTGCAGGTGCCGCCGTTCGCGTACCGCGAGCTGGCCGACGTGCTCGCCGCGGCAGCGCAGGCGGGCTCGGCGCCGCTTCTCGTCGCCCTCGACGGCGTCACCGACCCGCGCAATCTCGGCGCGGTGATCCGCTCGGCGGTCGCCTTTGGCGCGCACGGCGTCATCGTGCCGGAGCGGCGGGCGGCGGGTGTCACGGCGACGGCCTGGCGTAGCTCGGCGGGGACGGCCGCGCGGATCCCGGTCGCGCAGGTGACGAACCTGGTCCGTGCCCTCAAGCAGTGCCAGGACGCCGGCCTGCACGTTGTCGGACTGGATGCCGATGGCAGCACGACCCTCGACGACCTGCAGCTGGCCGTCGACCCGGTCGTGGTCGTGGTCGGCTCGGAGGGCCGCGGCCTGTCCCGGCTCGTCGGCGCCACGTGCGAGCTGACCCTGTCGATCCCGATGGCTGCGGCGGCCGAGTCGCTGAACGCTTCGGTCGCGGCGGCGGTCACCCTGGCCGAGATCGCCCGCCGTCGCCGCGCTGCCGGCTGAGCGCCAGCGCAGCAGTCCGGCATCCTCCGTGGGAACTCAGCCGGATCAGACCGACTCGACGTACTTCTTGGCCGGCACGTAGAACTGCGTCGGCGGCTCCTGCCCGCGCAGCACGGCGACCTCGTCGCGGACCGCGGCCATGATCGTGTCGGTGATCTCGCGCAGCGTCGCGCTGGTCGGCTCGGCGCCGCGGAACCGGCTGAGATCCACGGGGTGGCCCACGCAGGCCTCGGCGGTAGCCCGCCGCAACAGCCGTCCGAGCGAGAAACCTTTGCGATGCTGGGCGCCCCACTGCCCCACCGGGATCACCGGCGTGTCCGGCGATAGCAGCGCCAGCCGGGCGATGCCGGTCTTGGCCTGCATGGGCCACTGCTGCGGGTCGCGGGTGATCGTGCCCTCCGGGTAGATCACGATCGCCTCGCCGGCAGCCAGCGCGCTGACCGCGTCGCGCAGCGAGTTGGCCGCGTCGGTCGTACCGCGGTACACCGGGATCTGCTTGGCCCCGCGCATGATCGAGCCGACGACCGGCTTGCTGAACACCCCAGATTTGATCATGAACCGGGGTATCCGACCGCATTGCCACACGAAGCGCGCCATCAGCACCGTGTCGATGTGCGACACGTGATTCAGCGCGATGATCACCCCGCCCTTGTTCGGCGGCGTCACGCGGTCGAGGTTGCGCCAGCGGATTCGAAACAGCAGGCCGTCGAGGGGGTACAGGATCGCGACGCACAGGCGGATCCAGAACCCAGCCTTGGGCTGGTGCAGGCGGCTCATACAGTCCTCGCTTCACGCTTACGGTTGCGTAGGTAGTCTGCCGGTACCTTCGCGGTTGCGCACCTGAGGGTTGCGCCGCCAGCGGTCCGGCGGCCGCGAACCGGTAGCCTCGATGTCGCTGCCGCCTTAGCTCAGCTGGACAGAGCAATCGCCTTGTAAGCGATAGGTCGTCGGTTCGATCCCGACAGGCGGCTCCGAGAAGACCGTGTCTACCGACGGGCGGATTGGTCCAGGACCTCGACAGCGCAGCGCAGGCCCGGCGCCGCGGCGAGCCGGGCATCGGTGGTGAGCAGGGCCGTGGCGCCGAGCATTTCGGCGAGCGCGACGTAGGTCGCGTCGAAGGCGCTGAGGTTGTGGCGCAGCGCCCACATCCTGGCGCGCAACCAGTCTGCCGGGTACCTGGTCAGCGCGAGGCGGGTGAAGCCGGTCAGCGCGGCACTGCCCTGCTCGTCGGTCAGCTGTCCGCGCAGCACAAGGCGGCGCAGCGCGTTGGTGACCTCGCTGTCGAGCAGGTGAGGCGCGGCGAGTTCCTCATCGCCGAGCCGGTCGGGCTCCAGCGTGCCGGCGAGAAGCTCGACGGCGACCCCG
>JAYTRE010000256.1:0-3304 GCA_043746395.1 Pseudonocardiales bacterium | reverse complement strand
GACGTCAGCTGGGACACAGACTTCACCGGCTTCCGGCGCGTTTACGCGCGCGATCCATTCGGCAACCGGCTGGAATTCCTCGAGCCTGCGTCGCCGTAGCAGGAACCCTGTACGCGATGGCCGGCTGGCTCAGTACACGTCGCCACGGTGGCCTACGCGCAGCGCCAGCACTGTCAGGGTGTTGTCGATCAACTGCGCAAGGATGCGGTAGTCACCCACGCGATAGCGCCAGACCCCAGCGTGGTTCGCCGTCAATCTCTTCCCGCGCTGCCGAGGGTCGTCGAGGCCTACGACATCATGCAGGTAGGCCAGCACACGCCGCTGCACGGCACGATCAAGCTTCTTGAATTCCCGGTCGAACTGGTCGGTGGTCTCAACGCTCCACCGTGCCGTCACCTGTCGGTCTCGGCCTCAAGCGCAGACAGCGGACGGCTACGCCGACCCTCGGCCTCGAAGACATCGATCGCGGCATCGGCGGCGAAGGCGTCTTCGAGGTCGGTCAGGTACTCATGAAGCGCCGTCTTGACGTAGAAGCTCTTCGAACGGCCGGTGCGGCGCGCGAGGCTGTCGAGGCGCGCTTCTTCCTCATCCGACAGCCGGATCGAGATCGTCATCGGTGACCACCATCCCGATCGTAAGACATGTTTACAGCATACCTCATCGACCGGCGAAGCAGCGGTAGACAGCCGCCCGGTAGTCGATCGATGACCGGGGCACTATGGTCTCGGGGCTGGTGGGTGGTCTCGGGGCTGGTGGGTCATTCGGTGGCGCCTGCAGGGGATCGCTGAGCGGACGCGCAGCTCACAGTCGGGGTGTTGCGCTATCGGGCGTCACTGTCGGCGTACTGCGCAGAGCTGGCGCGGCGAGCCCGACGGCCAGGACAAGCACGCGCAGTTGATCGTCTTCGATCTCATAGACGATGCGGTAGTCGCCGGTCCGGACTCGCCATTCGCCGGCACCGCCGACGAGTCGGGTCGCAGCTGGCGGCTGGGGGTCGTTGGCCAGCAATTCGATGGCTGCCTGCAGGCGCCGGCGGACCTGCGGATCGAACGTGCGGAGCTGGCGGGTGGCGGCTGGGGTTAGCGCGACGGTGTAGGTCATGCCAGGCCGAGGTCGGCCTTGACCTCGTCCCACGGAATCGGTGCTTGGCCGGTTGCCTTCATCTCGTCGCGGGCCTGCTCGGCCGCCCGGATGTCGGCCATGTCCTCGGCCAGCGCGAGGATGCGATCCAGGTCATCCGCGTCGATCACAGCCGCGACGCGGCGCCCGCGCCGGGTGACATAGACCGGCTCGTGCTGGGTGCGTACCCGGTCGATGATCGCGGCGAGCTGTGCGCGCGCGTCAGAGATGTTCAGGGTTTGAGCCGAAGACATGTACGAACCGTACCCCTAGTCAGTCAACTGTACAAAGCTCACCCTCGAGTCGATCCCATGGGGGCAGCCGTGAGAGTGCCCGGTGACGGGGGAGTCCTATGGGACGAGCATGATCATCGGACAATTCGCCCCGCCCAAAGCCCGAGGGCGTGCTGCGGACGTTCCGGTTGCGGGACACCGGTTTGCTTCGTGGTCAGGCGGGAGTTGGGCGGCTGCTTGGGGCGAGGGATGCTGCCAGTGCTGCGCCGACGGTGGCGACCGCGGCGGCGGTGATCATCGCGGTGTGCAGGCCGTCTGTGAATTGGTGTGCGAAGGTTTGCCCGTGGCCGCTGGGCAACACGGCGCCCAGGACGGCGATGCCGAAGACGCCACCGATTAGGCGGGCGGTGAGATTGGTGGCCGAGGCTATGCCGGCTCGCTGCGGGGGGACGCAGGCGAGTACGGCGGTGGCCGTCGTGGTGGACAGCAGCCCGTAGCCGATGCCGATGACGGCGAAGGGCCACCACAGCGCGTCGTACCCGGTGTTGGCATCAACTCGCAGCAACAGCAGCGCTGCGAGGGCAAGCAGCCCGGCCCCGACGGCCATCGGGAGCCGCGTTCCGGCCCGGTGGATGAGTCGGCCTACCAGCGGAGCGGTGAGCACGAACGCGATGGTCAGGGGTAGAAACCGCACGCCTGCGGCGATGGCGGAGTCGTTTTGGACCTGCCAGAAGATTAGGGAGTACACGAACAGCAGCCCGATGGTGACGAACCCCATGACCAGCCCGTTGGCATTCGCGGCGAGGTAGCCAGCAGACCGAAACAGCTCCAGCGGCCGCACCGCATCGGGTTGTCGCTGCTCGACAAGGACGAAGGCGACCAGGCTGGCCCCGCCCGCGGCGAACAGGCCCAGGGGGCACCGCTACTACCGCATCAGGGACGACTCGAGCGGGTTCCGGACGCTCGCCGTGCGGTGCCCGCCGATCCATGACCGGGCGCGCCGGGGTCGCCTGGCAGGGTATCCGTATGGGTATCGGCCGCGCGGTGTTGTTTAAGTTGGCCACCAGTGAGCGGCTCGAGTGGACGGTCAAGGCGATTCCGGGCGGTGAGCGAACGGCTTGGCGGGCAGCGTCGCGCTACGTCGCTGGCAGGAACCAAGACCAGGCGCTGAGTACTGCCTCGGATCTTCTCCAACGTGGGATAAGTGTCAGCATCGACCTGTTCGGCGAGTTGGTCGCGGATCCGAGCACGGCGGATCGAGTTGTCGCCGACTATCGGGCGCTGGCCGCAGTCCTGCCGGGCGAGCCGGCGCGAGCGTGGTTATCCATCGACCTCACGCATCTGGCTTTGGACGTTGACGCCGGTGGTGCGGCCGACCGACTCGCGGCGATCGCAGGTGCGCTCCCCGCGGGGCGGCGCATTCAGGTCGGCGCGGAAGATGCACGACGTACGGACGCGGTGTTGGCGTGTGTGCTGGATGTCGCCAGCCGCGATCTCGCGGACCGGCTCGGAGCGACGGTGCAGGCTAACCTCCAGCGCTCGCCGGCGGACGCGGATGCTCTGGCAGCGGCAGGTGTGCACGTACGGCTGGTCAAGGGCGCCTACGTCGAGAGCGCCGGTGCCCACCCATACGGGGAATCGACCGACGTTGCTTACCTGCGGCTCGGGTTCCAACTCGCCTCGTCGGGCGCCGCCTGGTCGATGGCCACCCACGATCGACGACTACGCGAGGCGCTGCTCCTCGCGCTTGGACTGGTTCCGGTCGAGCAGCTGCTGGGCGTGCGAACCGTGGCTCTCGACGAGCTGCACAAACGCGCAGTGCCGACCCGCGTCTACGTCCCCTACGGCGCCGACTGGTTCCGTTACTGGATGCGCCGTGTCGCCGAGTCCCGAGGCGCCTGACAGCGCCCGTCAGAGCATCGCCTACCTGCGCCGCGTCGCTTGATAGGGAA
>JAYTRE010000255.1:0-1787 GCA_043746395.1 Pseudonocardiales bacterium | reverse complement strand
CTGGACGGCTTCCGCCAAGAGCAGTCCCGGGCCCCGTACGGGCTGTCGTCCTATCCGCACCCGCGGCTGATGCCGGAGTTCTGGGAGTTCCCCACCGTTTCCATGGGCCTGGGCCCGATCAGCGCGATCTACCAGGCCCGCTTCAACCGCTACCTGCGCGCCCGCAACCTCGCCGACACCTCGAACTCGCATGTCTGGGCCTTCCTCGGCGACGGGGAAATGGACGAGGTCGAGTCGCTCGGCGCGATCGGTGTCGCGGCGCGCGAGGAGCTCGACAACCTCACCTTCGTCATCAACTGCAACCTGCAGCGGCTCGACGGGCCGGTCCGCGGCAACGGCAAGATCATCCAGGAGTTGGAGACCTACTTCCGCGGCGCGGGATGGAACGTCCTGAAGGTCATCTGGGGTCGTGACTGGGACGCCCTGCTGGCCCGCGACTCTGACGGTGTGCTCGTCAATCAGATGAACACCACCCCCGACGGGCAGTTCCAGACCTACACCGTCGAGAGCGGCGCCTACATCCGCGAGCACTTCTTCGGCGGCGATCCGCGGCTGCGCAAGATGGTCGAGCAGTACTCCGACGACGACCTACGCAAGCTCAGCCGGGGGGGGCACGACTACCGCAAGGTGTACGCGGCGTTCGAGGCGGCGCGCAGCCACGTCGGGCAGCCGACAGTCATCTTGGCCCACACCATCAAGGGCTGGACGCTGGAGTCCTTCGAGGGGCGCAACGCCACGCATCAGATGAAGAAGCTGACCCATGCCGACCTGAAGGCGTTCCGCGACCGGCTCCACCTGCCGATCTCCGACGCGGCCCTCGACGCCGACCTGCCGCCGTACTACCACCCGGGTGACAAGTCCGACGAAATCGGATACATGAAGGAGCGTCGGGCCGCCCTCGGCGGTGCCTCGCCCAAGCGGGTGGTACGCGCCAAGCCGCTCACGCTGCCGGGCCTGGCGGCCTACGCCGAGCTGCGGGCCGGCTCGGGCAAGCAGCAGATCGCCACCACGATGGCGATCGTGCGGTTGTTTAAGGACCTCATGAAGGACAAGGAGATCGGGCCGCGTTTCGTGCCGATCATCCCCGACGAGGCGCGCACGTTCGGCCTGGACGCGATCTTTCCCACGGCCAAGATCTACTCGCCGCACGGCCAGGAGTACGAGGCCGTCGACCGCGACATGCTGCTGTCCTACAAGGAGTCGACGACCGGGCAGATCCTGCATGAGGGGATCTCCGAGGCGGGGTCGACGGCGTCGCTGATCGCGGCGGCGACGGCTTACGCGACGCACGGCGTGCCGATGATCCCGTTCTACATCTTCTACTCGATGTTCGGCTTCCAGCGCACGGGCGACCAGTTCTGGCAGCTCGCCGACCAGCTCGGGCGCGGCTTCGTGCTCGGTGCGACGGCCGGGCGCACGACGCTCACCGGCGAGGGGCTGCAGCACGCCGACGGGCACTCGCTGCTGCTCGCGTCCACGAACCCGGCCTGCGTCGCCTACGACCCCGCCTACGCCTTCGAGATCGCGCACATCGTGCAGGACGGGCTGAAGCGGATGTACGGCGTCGGGTCCTACGGGTCGCCGCGGTCCGAGCACGACGTCTTCTACTACCTCACGATCTACAACGAGCCGCTCAATCAGCCTGCGGAGCCGGAGGACCTCGACGTCGAGGGGCTGCTGCGTGGCATCTACCGCTACTCCCCCGGCCTGTCCGGCACCGGCCGACCGCGCGCGCAGGTGCTGGCCTCCGGCGTGGCCCTGCCGTGGGCACTCGACGCGCAGCGCCT
>JAYTRE010000254.1:0-2926 GCA_043746395.1 Pseudonocardiales bacterium | reverse complement strand
GTCGATGCCAGCGTCGTTGAATGCGCGCTACGCCGAGCAAGTCCCTGCGTCACAGGCAACCGTCGCCACATTGCCGAGCTCGCTGGAACACGCCGCCTCAACATCATCGATATCTGATTGGCCAACTCGTCCTGGGCGTCGATCGCCCACTCTTCGAATGGCCGCGGGATCCGTTACGGGGAGGGGCGTCTGTGCATCCGACCGGGCCGAACAGCCATGCCCGGCAGCATGCCATGTTCCGGCTCGCCTGTCGCAGCTGGCCCGGGCCCTGCGTCGCCGGCGCATCCACCCAGGAACCCGTCCACGACTGCTGCCCCGGCCAGGCGGAGGACATCCCGCACGCGCATCTTCGGACCCTTCCGCATCAGACGACAGGAGCGCGCCGGCGGAAGCACCCGGCCCGGGTAGCGTGGTGGCGTGCGCACTCGCCTCGAGCTCCCGAGCCGCACCGGCGGTTCCGCGTCGGGACTGGTCGATACATTCGGTCGGGTCGCCACTGACCTGCGCATCTCGCTGACCGACCGCTGCACGCTGCGCTGTACCTACTGCATGCCGGCCGAGGGGCTCGACTGGTTGGACCGGTCCGCCCGGCTCGACGACGACGAGATCCTGCGGCTGGCTACGATCTTCATCAGCCTGGGGGTGACGAGCATCCGGCTCACTGGCGGCGAACCCCTAGTGCACCCCACCCTCGTCGAGGTCGTCGCCAGGCTCGCCGCCCTGCAGCCGCGCCCCGAGCTGTCGCTGACAACCAACGGTCTCAGCCTCGAGCGCCGCGCCACTGACCTCGTGGCCGCCGGCCTGGACCGGATCAATGTCTCGGTCGACACCCTCAACCCGCAGCGCTTCGCCGCCCTCACCCGCCGCGATCGGCTGCCCGACGTCCTGGCCGGGGTGGCCGCGGCCGCCGCCGCCGGCCTCACGCCGATAAAGATCAACGCGGTGCTGGTGCGCGACCACAACCTCAGCGAGGCGCCGGAACTCCTGGACTGGGCACTGCGGCAGGGCTATCAACTGCGCTTCATCGAGCACATGCCGCTGGACGCCGACCACACCTGGTCGCGGTCGGAGATGGTGACGGCCGACGAGATCCTCGAACTGGTGTCGGCGACCTATGCCCTCGAACCCCGCGGTAACCGCGGTAGCGCTCCCGCAGAGGACTTCGACGTCGTCGACGGTCCGGGCCGCTCCGGCTGGGCCGTCTCGCCCGGCCGCCTCGGTGTCATCGCCTCGGTGAGCCGCCCGTTCTGCCGCGACTGCGACCGGCTGCGCCTCACCGCGGACGGGCAGCTGCGGACCTGCCTGTTCGCCCGGGCCGAGACCGACCTGCGCGGGCCGCTGCGCGCCGGGGCGGGAGACGCCGAGCTCGCGGGCGTGATCAGGTCGGCAGTGAGCGGTAAGCAGGCCGGTCACGGCATCGGCGCCGAGGGCTTCGTCCAGCCCGACCGGACGATGTCGGCCATCGGCGGCTGAGCCGCCTATGGCCCGAGTATCCTGCGGGCGAGCAGAAACCCCCGCCGGTCAAGGAAGTCCGCGAGCGCTTGCGCGTGCGCGTCACACGCCAGCCAGTGCTTGACGCGCGCAGCGTCGTGCAGCCGGGGATTGCGCCACCGCAGGTCAGTCGTCGCAGCGGCTCGGCAGCCCTTGGCCGAGCAGCGTGCCCCGTCCTCGTCGGGTGCCGGTGCGCTCACCCCCGCACCGTATCGGGACGTCACGTACGGTGAGCCTGATCGATCGCCGCTGCGGAGGAGAACACCCCACGTGACTGCCCCCGAGTCGCTCCACACTCCCGCGGCCGACGCCACAGCCCTGGAACGAGTCATGTTCGAGGTCAAGAGGGTGATCGTCGGCCAGGAACGCGTCGTCGAACGGATGATGGTGAGCCTGCTGGCGCAGGGGCACTGCCTGCTCGAGGGCGTTCCCGGCGTGGCCAAGACCCTCGCCGTCGAGACGCTCGCCCGCACCGTAACCGGCTCGTTCTCCCGGCTGCAGTTCACTCCCGACCTGGTGCCGTCCGACATCGTCGGCACCCGCATCTACCGCCCCGGCGCGGAGCGCTTCGACACCGAACTCGGCCCGATCATGGCCAACTTCGTGCTGGCCGACGAGATCAACCGGGCACCGGCCAAGGTGCAGTCGGCGCTGCTGGAGGTGATGGCTGAGCGGCACGTCACGATCGGCGGCCACCGCTTCGACGTCCCGGCCCCATTCCTCGTGCTCGCCACGCAGAACCCGATCGAATCCGAAGGCGTCTATCCGCTCCCGGAAGCGCAGCGCGACCGCTTCCTCATGAAGATCGCCGTCGATTACCCGACCGCTGCCGAGGAGCGGGAGATCATCTACCGGATGGGCGTCGACCCCCCGGTGGCGGCGGCGGTCATCAGCACCGCCGAACTGCAGCGCCTGCAGACGGTGTCCAGTCGGGTGTTCGTGCACCATGCAATCGTCGACTACGTCGTGCGCGTGGTCGTCGCCACCCGCAACCCGGCACAGCACGGCATGGCGGACGTGGCGCAGTGGCTCGCCTACGGCGCCAGCCCGCGCGCGAGCCTGGGCTTGATCGCGGCCGGTCGGGCGCTGGCCCTGCTCCGCGGGCGTGACTACGTGTTGCCGCAGGACGTGCTCGACATCGCCGTCGACGTGCTCGCCCACCGGGTGGTGCTCAGCTACGACGCGATCGGCGACGGTGTCCCCGCCGCCCACGCGATCCGCCGCGTGCTGCAGACGATCCCGCTGCCGCAGGTGGCTCCCAGGCAGCGAGCCGGTGGCGCCGAGGAGCCCACGCGCTGGTACGCACCGGCCGCCCCGGCTCCGCCGTGGGGTGAGCGGTCGGCGTGAGCCCATTGCACCGGCCCGGCAGGCCGGACCGGACGCGGCGCGCCTGGACCTACGGTCGGCGCGTGAGCCCATTGCACCGGCCCGGCAG
>JAYTRE010000253.1:0-3269 GCA_043746395.1 Pseudonocardiales bacterium | reverse complement strand
CACCCGACATCACCGGCTCACCCGGGAGCACGCTGACGGCCGTCGCGGCGCGTGACCTCGGCCGGGCGCAAGGCTTCGCCGCCGCACACGGAGCGACGCGCGCCTACGGGTCCTACCAAGAACTGGTCGACGACCCCGAGGTCGACGTCGTCTACATCGCGACCACGCACGCTCAGCACCACGAGCACGCACTGCTAGCCCTCGAGGCGGGCAAGCCGGTGCTCGTGGAGAAGGCTTTCGCGCTCAACGCTGCGCAGGGCGACGAGATCGTTGCGGCGGCGCGGCGGGCTCAGCTGTTCTGCATGGAGGCGATGTGGATGCGCTTCAACCCCCTCGTCCGGCACGCTGTCGAGCTAGCCCACAGCGGCGCCATCGGCGACATCGTCGGCGTCCAGGGCGATCTGTCCCGCCGGTTCGACTACGACCCGGCCGGGCGGCTGTTCGATCCCGCGGCCGGCGGCGGAGCCCTGCTGGACCTCGGGGTGTACCCGGTCACGCTCGCCTGGCTGGTGCTCGGGCGGCCCGACTCGATCGCGGCCACCGGCTCGCTGGCACCCACCGGCGTCGACGCTACCGCTGCCCTGCAGTGGGGCTATCGCGACGGCCGCTTCGCCCAGCTGCACAGCAGCGCGATCGCCGCCAGCCCACACACCGGCCTGATCATCGGCACCGACGGGTGGCTGCGACTGGAGTCGCGCATCCATTGCCCGACGGCACTGACAGTGCATACCGCCGGCGCCGAGCAGGTAATCGCAGACCCGCACCCGGGCAGCGGCTACGACCTCGAAATTGCCGAGGTCGAGCGCTGCCTTGGCGCGGGCGAGCTGCAAAGCCCGGTGGTCCCGCTCGAGGACACGCTTGCCATCCTGGCGACCATCGACGAGGCGCGCCGCCAGCTCGGCGTCCGCTACCCCGCCGAGGAGGCCTGAGGATGTATTTTACGGACCGAGGGATCGAGGAGCTCATCGAGCGCCGCGGTGCCGAGCAGGTGACGCTCGAGTGGCTGGGTGACCGGTTACAGAGCTTCGTCGACGCACACCCCGAGTTCGAGGTTGCCGTCGACCGCTTGGCGAGCTGGCTGGCCCGCGCCGACGACGAGGACTGACTCGCGCTCGGGCGGGCGCACGTGAAACATCGGGATGAACACCTGGGCCAGCGGACCGATCGCCACGGCGAAGGCCAGGGTGCCGATACCCACCGTCCCGCCGAGCAGCCATCCCACGCCCAGCACGCTCACCTCGAGCACGGTGCGGGTCAGCCGGATCGAGCGGTGGGTGCGGGCGGCCAGCCCGGTCATCAACCCGTCGCGGGGCCCCGGGCCGAACCGGGCACCGATGTAGAGCCCCGTGGCCACCCCGCACAGCGCCACTCCGCACACCATGCTGGCTACCCGCCACGCCATCCCCGCCTCGACCGGCAGGAGTTGCAGCGAGAGGTTCATCGACACGCCGATGAGCACGACGTTGCTGAGCGTGCCCACGCCCGGCAGCTGGCGCAGCGGGATCCACAGGAGCAGGACCGCCGCCCCGACCAGGATCAGGACCGTCCCGATAGCCAGGCCGAGGTGGCGGGCCAGGCCCTGGTGTAAGACGTCCCAGGGGTCCAGCCCGAGTCGCGAACGCACCTGCAGCGCACCCGCGAGCCCATACAAGAGCAGACCAATGTAGAGCTGCGCCAGCCGCCTGGTCAGACCATTCCGCGCCATGCGCCCCACCCTGACAGGCGAGACGCGAAAGATCCCCGGCCAATTGGACACCGATGGACGTACCAATAGCGGGCGCACCGTGCCACTATGGCAGCCATGGTTGCCGTGTCCCGCATCGGCGGCCGCGCCCTGGCCGCGCTGCTGCCCGACCTGCGTACCCTGCCCGGACCCGTCTACGGGGCGCTCGGCGACAGCATCACCGCCCTCGTGCTCGACGGCCGTATCGCCACCGAGACCAGGCTGCCGTCCGAGCGTGAGCTCGCCGGCGCGCTGCAGCTCAGCCGTGCCACTGTCACGGCTGCCTACGACGCACTTCGCTCCGAAGGCTTCCTGGCCAGCCGCACCGGATCGGGCAGCTTCGTGACCGTCCCGGCCGGGTCGCGTCCCCGCCCGTCGATCGCCCGGTGGAGCACCGCGGCCAGCGACGCACCCGACGTCATCGACCTGTCCCGTGCGGCGCTTCCGGCTCCGCCCGGCGTCCTGCCGGCAGCGATTGCCGTCGCCGCGCAGACCATCGGCGAGTATGCCCGCGACGACGGCTACGAACCGGCCGGCCTCGCCGTCTTGCGCAGCGCCGTCGCTGAGCGCTTCACCAACCGCGGGGTCGCGACGAGCCCGGACCAGATCCTGGTGACCAATGGCGCGCTGCACGGACTGGACCTCGTGCTGCGCCTGCTGGTGGGCCCGGGCGACCGGGTGCTCACCGAGCTGCCCACCTACCCCGGAGCGCTCGACGCAATCCGCAACAACGGGGCCCGGGTCGTGCCGGTGCCGATGGCCGCGGCGGGCGGCTGGCAGGTCGAGGCGCTCCAGGCCACCCTGCGCCAGGCCGCGCCCCGGCTGGCCTACCTCACCCCCGACTTCCACAACCCCACCGGCGCGTTGATCGACCAGGATTCCCGGCGCGACGTGTTGCGGGTGGCGCGCCAAACCGGCACGACCGTCATCGTCGACGAGACCTTCGTCGACATGGGCTTCTGCCGTTCCGAGCGGGCTACGGCGGCCATCGACGGGACGGTGATCACCGTCGGCTCGCTGTCCAAGCCGGTGTGGGGCGGGCTCCGGGTGGGCTGGGTGCGTGCCTCGGCCGATCTCGTGCACCGTCTGGCGGCGCTGCGGGCGGGCATCGACATGGGTGGTGCGGTGCTCGACCAGCTCGTGGCCACTGCACTGTTCGACCAGCTCGAGGCCATCAAGTCCGTGCGCATCGCCGAACTGCGTATCCGCCGCGACGCCCTGCTTACCGCCCTGGCCCGCGCCCTGCCGCAGTGGCGGGTCGCCGTCCCCCAGGGAGGGCTGTCGTTGTGGGCCGAGCTGGACGCGCCGCTGTCCACGCCGCTGAGCCTGATGGCGGGCCAGTCGGGTGTCGTGCTCGTTCCCGGCTCCCGCTTCGGCGTCGATGGCACCCTCGAACGCTTCCTGCGCCTGCCGTACGCGCTGCCGGCGCCCCGGCTCGAAGAGGCCATCCGCCGGCTGTCCGGGGTATGGGCCCAGCTCGACCGCCGCGGTGCCACGGCACGTCAGCTGGTTGTCGCCTGAACGGAGGCGGCGTTCGCGCACGCGT
>JAYTRE010000252.1:0-2651 GCA_043746395.1 Pseudonocardiales bacterium | reverse complement strand
ATCGAGCTGCTGCACGGCCCGCTGACCGCGATCCACCTGGTCACCCTCCTCGAGGAGATGCCGGTGCAGGAGACGGTCGACGCGGCCGGCGAGCTGCGGGCGGCCGGCTTCCACCTCGGCGCGATCGTCGTCAACCGGGTCCGTCCGCAGCTCATCCGCGACGGGCAGCTCGCCGCCGACGGTGCCGTCGACCGCAAGCTGCTGGCGGCCGGGCTGCGCAAGGCCAACGTGGCCGTCGCCCACGCCGCCGCGCTGGCCGCCGAGATGGCCGTATATGCCCAGCAGCAGCGGATCCAGGCGCAGAACGCGACCCGCCTCGACGAGCTCGACGTCCCCCGCATCCAGCTCCCCGAGCTCAACCCGCCGGTGGAGCTCGGCGAACTGCATGAGCTGGCGGCCTGTTTCACGGTGGGCCCGGCGTGAGCCGCAACCTCGATCTCGCCGCGCTGGTGCGGGACCCGAGGACCCGCGTCGTCGTCACCTGCGGCAGCGGCGGTGTGGGCAAGACCACCACCGCCGCGGCGATGGCCCTATTGGGCGCCGAGGCCGGCCGCCGCACGGTGGTGCTGACCATCGACCCGGCCCGCCGGCTGGCCCAGTCCATGGGGCTCACCGAGCTGGACAACACCCCGCGCGAGGTCGTCGGCGTCGCCGACGGGCAGCTGTTCGCGATGATGCTGGACATGAAGCGCACCTTCGACGACGTGGTGCTCGAACACTCCACCGCCGAACGCGCCGCGGCCATCTTCGCCAATCCCTTCTACCAGTCGCTGTCCTCGTCGTTCGCCGGAACGCAGGAGTACATGGCGATGGAGAAGCTGGGCCAGCTCGCGGCGACCAACGAGTGGGATCTGATCATCGTCGACACGCCGCCGTCGCGCTCCGCGCTGGACTTCCTGGACGCCCCGAATCGGCTGGGTCGCTTTCTCGACGGGCGGATGGTACGGCTGCTGACGATGCCGGCGCGGGCCGGCGGCAAGGCCTACCTCAAGGTCGTGACGGTCTCCGTCGGCATGTTTGCGAGAGTCTTCCAACGGGTGCTCGGCAGCGAGCTGATCAGCGACCTGTCGTCGTTCGTCGCCGCGCTCGAGTCGATGTTCGGCGGCTTCCGGGAACGGGCCCAGCACACCTACGAGCTGCTCAAGACTCCGGGCACGGCCTTCGTCGTCGTGGCCACACCCGAGCCGGACGCGCTGCGCGAGGCGTCCTATTTCGTCGAACGGCTGTCGGCGGAGCGGATGCCGCTCGCCGGCCTGGTGATCAACCGCGTGCATCGCTGCGCTGCGAGCGACGCGGCGCCGCCGCTGAGTGCGGCGCGCGCCGAGGCGGCCGCGGATGTGCTCGCGGCCAAGCCGGGTGACGAGGCGACCGCGCTGGCCGAGGCGGCCCTGCGCGTGCACGGCGAGCTGGCCGGCGCAGCCGAGCAGGACGCGCGGATGTCTCGGCGCTTCGCGGCCGCCCACCCCGACGTCGCCGTCATCTCGGTCGCGGCCCTAGCGGCAGACGTGCACGATCTCGACGGGCTGCGCCGCATCGGCGCGCTGCTGTCCGGCGGCTGAGCCTGGCTCCGGGCTGAGGCTGTCCGGCGGTTGAGGCTGCTGGCGGGCAGCTGGCTCCGGGGCTGAGGCTGCTGGCGGGCAGCTGAGCCAGCCCGGGGAACATTTCGGGCACCCTGCGGGGTCCCCGTACCCTCATATCTCGTGGCAGACACCTCCGGACGTCCGAACCCGTGGTCGACCCTCGCCAAGCTGATCGCTGCGTTGCTCGCCGCCAGCATCCTCGTCGCAGGGCTGGCGCTGCCCTACGTCGGCGGCCTCGGCCTGGCCGCCCGCCGGGAGTCCGACAAGTTCCTCAACACCGCGTGCAACCTCCAGGAGACCCAGCCGCCGCAGAAGACGACGCTGTACGCGCGCGACGGCAAGACCGTCATCGCCACCCTGTTCAGCCAGGACCGCGTGCTCGTCCCGCTGAGCTCCATCCCCACCTACCTGCAGCAGGCGCTGGTCGCGACCGAGGACCGGCGCTTCTACATCCACCACGGCGTGGACATGCGCGGCCTGCTGCGCTCGGCGGTGAGCACGAGCAGCGGCTCGACCCAGGGCGGCTCGACGCTGACCATGCAGTACGTCAAGCAGATGCGCTACTACCAGGCCGGGCAGAACCTGGCCCTGCAGCAGGCGGCGATCAACCAGAACCTGAACCGCAAGATCGAGGACGCCAAGTGCGCGCTCTACATCGAGGGCACCCTGCACGAGTCGAAGGCGTCGATCCTCGACAACTACCTCAACATCGCATTCTTCGGTGAGAATGCCTACGGCATCCAGACCGCGGCCGAGACCTACTTCAACAAGAACGCCAAGGACCTGACGCTGCCCGAGTCGGCCCTGCTCGTCGGGCTGCTGCGCGCGCCGACGGAGTACGACCCGTTCCTCCACCTCCAGGCCGCGACGAAGCGGCGCAACGAGGTGCTGCAGAACCTGGTGAGCATGCACGATCTCACCAGCGCCGAGGCGGTGAAGTACGGAGCCGCCCCGGTGCGCCTGGCCACCACGGCACCGCCGGTCGTGCGCCAGGGCTGCAACAACGCGACCACCTCGATCAAGAACGCGGGCTTCTTCTGCGACTACGTGGTGAACTGGCTCGAGAACGTC
>JAYTRE010000251.1:0-4111 GCA_043746395.1 Pseudonocardiales bacterium | reverse complement strand
GCCTTTGCAAGGCGGGGGTTAGGGGTTCGATTCCCCTCGTCTCCACAGCTTGAACGCCCCGGGATTGCTGCCCCGCGTCGGTAAATGTGCGACACCGCGAGCGCGACAGCAGCGTCGCAACGCGACAGTGTGCAGACATGCCGTGCTGCGGTAGCGCGTCTGCACACTGTCGGCCCGCGGCCGTCGCAGGGAGTCGAGCGGCTTCCGCGCCGACGCTTACGCGTCGAGGCCGAGGGTGAACGTGGGCTTCGGGACGGAGTCGGGCAGATGATGGGACGGGTCCAGGCGACGGATGGCCGTACCGGTGGCGAAGAACTCGGTGGCGTGCTCGCCCCACACGTGGTTGTGCACGTCCACGGTGACTCCGACGATGCCGGTTCCGCCGGCCTGGGTGGCTTCACTCTGCATGCGTCCCAAGGCCAGTTCCCGGGCCTGGTAGATGCCCTGGGTGAAGACGACCATCTCCTGGTTCAACCCGGCCTGGCGCAATGACTGCATCGTGCTCTGGTGGGCGATGTGATACACGCAGGTGCCGAGCACGAATGCCACCGGTACCGAGCCCGCGGCCAACAAGCGGTAGAAGTCCTGCGCAGACAGGTCAGAGGAGAACGCCCGTCCCCCCGGTGCACGATGGGCGCCCTGGCCGCTCAACGCGCGCACTGCGGTTCCGGTCGCGACGAACTCCAGGACGCCCTGGCCCCAGACATAACTCTGCGCGCGCAGGCTGACCCCCACCACACCGTCGGCACCGAGGTGGTCGGCTTCGGCTTGCATACGGCTCATCGCTAGTTCGCGCGCCGAGTACATCGCCTGGGTCAGCACCGTCAGTTCCTGGTTGCGTCCCCACCGGGCGATCTGGATGCCGATGTGATAGATCGAGGATCCGACGACGAAGCCCAGTGGCTCGAAGCCCGCCTCGTTGAGCAGCACGTACTCCGACACCGACAGGTCAGAGGTGAACACGCCTCCCGCTGCCGCACCGGCGGTTGCCGCCAACCGGGCGCTCGCGGCATCGGGTTCCCAGCCCGCGCCGGCGTCTGGCAAGTCAGCGCTCTTGCCGAACATCGCCATGGGAGCTCTCCTCGTCCGCTGCGACCATTCTGGGACTCCGAGCGACGAGCAGAGCCAGCATCTCAGCATCCGGCCAGGTCAGGGGATCGGCCGATCAGGGAGCGCCCGTGGTGCGTGACGCCTAGAGTTCATGGGGTGCGGACGAGCCATGGCAGCAAGCGCTTCGCGATCGGCACCGCCCGGCGATCCGTTGGAGCCAATCGATCGAGGTTCGCCTCGTTGGCCAGCTCCGCCCGAACCGAGTAGCTGCGGGTCCGCCATGCCCGCCACACCCGAGCCCAAGGGAGCCGAGCCGGCCTCATCCGAGCTTGTGGTGCCGGATCTTGTGGTGCCGGAACCCTCAGTGCCTCAGCCGGCGGGACCGCTCGGCAACCTCGTCGCCGCGCACCTGCACCGCGTCGAGGTGGCCATGCTCGGCCGCATCCTGACCACCACCCTCGTTGGCGCTCTGCCGCCGGCGATGGTGCGGGTCGAACGACGCCGAAACCTGGCCAAATGGCTGCTGCGCCGGCCCGGGCATGCCGTAGGCATCGCTATTACCGCAGCAGACAAGACCCTGACCTTCAGAGCCCCGGAGGTCGGCGTCACCGAGGCCAGCGTCAGCCACACAGTCCACGGCGTCGTGCTGTCGACGACACGCATCACGGTTGCCGACTGGCTCAGCCAGCTCGCCGACGTCCTCAACACAGCCACGGACGACGACGAGGCAACGCGAACCGCGCTGGAACGCGCCCTGCTCACGTAGCGAAGCCCGCGCCCGCGGCCTGGTCTGGCCGGCGCGCGGTTAGCCGGTCAGCGCGACGAAGGCGAGGATGCTGACCACGACAACGAAGGCCAGCGTCATACCTAGCAGCAGCAGTTCCTGGCGGTGGTTGCGCATTGCGGCGAGGACCCGGTCGGCAGTGGCGGCCGCGAGCTCTCCCGCCTGCCGCAGGGCCGACGGTGTGGACTCGGGTGAGCGGAGGATGTTGGTCATCGCCTGAGCGTGCCCAGCCGAGGCCACAATTCCACACCGCGCCAGGGTGCCAGTGCTCACAATGCTCGCGGCCACCGGAGTCGACCACGTTTTCCCCGCTAGTGACCGGTTCGGCGAGCCCCAAGCGGTCACTGCCGGGGAAATGGCGAGCGCCGCGCTGCGGATCGGGGGATATCCGCAGACTGATCCAGCAGCCAGCCCCCGATCGTGCAACTCTCACCCCCGTCAGGCGGCCCAGAGTTGCACGATCGGGGCGTTAGCCTGGACCCACCATGGATCTGCTCGCCGTCTGGCTGGGTCGGCTGACGCTGCTGGCTCTGCGGTTGCTTGGACGGCGCGGCAACGCGCTGCCCGGCCTGCTCGTCGAGAAGATCTTCCCGGGCTACCTCGCGCGGGCGCTGGCGGGGCTGCCCCAGGGCGTCGTCGTGGTCACCGGGACCAACGGCAAGACGACCACCACCAAGATGCTCAGCACGATCCTGGCCGAACGGTTCCGAGTCCTCACCAACGACACCGGCAGCAACTTCGTGCGCGGGGTGATCACCGCCGCGGTCGAGCACTCCAGCTGGCGCGGCCGGCTGCCCTACGACGTCGCGGTCCTCGAACTCGACGAGGCGTGGGCGGTGCGGTTCGTCGCGCTGGTGCCACCCCGCCGGGCACTGCTGCTCAACGTCATGCGCGATCAGCTCGACCGCTTTGGTGAGATCGACACCACCGCGGCCCTGCTCGGCCAGGTCGCCGCGGCCACCACCGGGCACCTGGTCCTCAACCGCGACGACGAGCGCATCGCGGCCCTCGCCGACCGCGCTCTGGGCGAGGTGACCTACTACGGGGTGACCGCCGAGTTGCGCCCGGCCTTCCCCAACGACGAGGAGATCTACGGCGGCCCGATCTTCGTCTCCGACCGACCGGCCGCAGCGGAGCTGATTGCGCTGCCGAGTGCTACCGAACCGCGCACCACGCTGCGCGTCGCCAGCACCACCCGGCCGGTACTGCTGCGCGCCGAGGGCCCGCACAACGCGCAGAACGCCACCGGGGCGGCGGCGCTGGCGCTGAGCTTCGGCTTCGACGCCGACACCGTGTTCGCGGGGCTGGCCCGGGTGCAGCCCGCCTTTGGGCGCGGGCAGAGCTTCCTCGTCGAGGGCCGGCGCGTCGTGCTCCAGCTGGTGAAGAACCCCGCCGGTTTCCGGCAGAGCCTGCGCACCCTGGATGTCGGCGCCCCGCCCGAAACGATCATGATCGTCATCAATGACGACTACGCCGACGGCCGCGACGTCTCCTGGCTGTGGGACGTCGACTTCACCGGCCTGGCCCGGTACGGCGCGCGCCTGTCGACGGCCGGCACCCGGGCCGCGGACATGGCGGTGCGGCTGCACTACGACGGGGTCGAGGTCGGCGGCGTCGACGCCGACTTGGAGAAGTCCCTCGCCGCAGCGGTGGCAGCCACGAGCGTCGGCGGGCAGGTGGTGGTATTCAGCACCTACACGGCGATGTGGGCGCTGCACCCCGTCCTCGAGCGCATCGGGGAGCCCGCGTGACCCGGCTGACCCTCGTGCACCTGTACCCGCGTGAGATGAACATCTACGGCGACACCGGAAACGTCGTGGTGCTGCGGCGCCGCCTGGAGTGGCGCGGGCTGCCCGTGAAGGTAGTGCCGGTCAGCGTCGGTGACCCGCTGCCGCACGACGCGGACATCCTGCTGGGCGGCGGCGGGCAGGACGCTGCCCAGGGCGACATCGGCGCCGACTTCGCCGCCCGGGCCGCCGAGCTGACCGCGATGGCCGACGACGGTGTCGTCATGCTGGCCATCTGCGGTACCTACCAGCTGCTCGGGCACGCGTTCGTCACCCAGGACGGGCAGCACATCGCCGGGGTCGGCGTCCTGGACGTCGTGACGCGCGGGCAGCGGGTCCGGCTTGTCGGCAACAACTTCGTCGACACCGCCGACGCCGGACGCCTGGTCGGCTACGAGAACCACAGCGGGCTGACCGAGCTCGGCACCGGGGCGCGGCCGTTGGGCACCACCCAGCCCGGGCGCGGCAACAACGGCCGCGACCAGACCGA
>JAYTRE010000250.1:0-5679 GCA_043746395.1 Pseudonocardiales bacterium | reverse complement strand
CTGCGGCGACTCGTCGAAATGACGCAGCGCCTGGTAGCGGCGGGTCGGGTTGGCATGGTGGTCGCTGTGGCGCTGCAGGTGGTAGAGGAAAAGGTTCGTGACGGTGTTGTTGTTGTTCCAGCTGTGTCGCGGGCCGACCCGTTCCCACCGTCCGTTGGGCAGTTGCTGGCGCACCAGGCCGTAGTGCTCGAGATAGTTCACCGCCTCCAGTAGCGCGAAACCGAAGACCGCCTGGATCACCAGGTACGGCGCGATCCCCACGCCGAAGACGCCCAGCAGCGCCCCCCACACGACGATCGACATCGCCCAGGCGGTGAGCACGTCATTGCGCAGCGACAGGGTCGGCGCGCCCATCCGGCGCAGCCGGCTGCGCTCGAGTCCCCACGCGCTGCGCAGGCCGCCGAGGACGGTGCGCGGCAGGAACGCCCAGAACGTCTCGCCGAGCCGGCTTGAAGCCGGATCGTCTGGGGTGGCTACCCGGACGTGGTGGCCGCGGTTGTGCTCGATAAAGAAATGCCCGTACCCGGTCGGCGCCAGCGCGATCCTCGCGAACCAGCGTTCGAGGTGCTGCTTCTTGTGCCCGAGTTCGTGCGCGGTGTTGATCGCGACGCCGTTGATGCTGCCCAGGGTCACCGCGATGCCGAGCTTGTCGACGACGCCGAGCCCGCCGTGCTGCGTAATCAGCCAGCAGCCGACGACGAGAGCCAGGTACTGCAGCGGGAGAAACAGATAGGTGATCCAGCGGTAGTAACGGTCTCGCTCCAGCCAGGCGAGGATTTCCTCGGGCGGGTTGTTGCGGTCGCCGCCGAACACCAGATCCAGCGCGGGGATCAACACGTAGACGAACAGCGGCCCCATCCACCAGAACAGGCCGAGCGCCGTGATGTTGACCAGACCCCAGCCCGCGAACAGCAACATCGGCACGACCGCCCCGAGCAGCCAGAGGTAGCGCTTGCCGTCGCGCCAGTCGGGCCGCGCAGTCATACTCCGGGTGGCTTGACTGGACAGGGAATCCTCGCGCATCGCGCTCCTTCCGGGCGGCACCCGCCCACTGGGGGACCGGATGCTCGGTAGACCACCTGCTTTACATAAGCATCCATCTTGTACAGTAACTGCGCAAGCCCTGGAGCAATGGCCACTATCGCCGCCGCCCGAGCAGGGTTCGAACTAGGGTGGGCGGGTGCACAAGCGCATCTTCGGCATCGAGAACGAGTACGGCGTCACGTGCACCTTTCACGGCCAGCGCCGGCTCTCACCCGACGAGGTGGCGCGCTACCTGTTCCGCCGGGTCGTGTCATGGGGACGTTCCTCCAACGTCTTTCTCAAGAACGGCGCCCGGCTGTACCTCGACGTCGGCAGCCACCCCGAGTACGCCACCCCCGAGTGCGACTCGCTGGCCAGCCTGGTGGCCCACGACAAGGCGGGGGAGCGGATCCTGGAGGGCCTGGTCGCCGACGCCGAGAAGCGCCTGCATGACGAGGGAATCGCCGGCGACATCTACCTGTTCAAGAACAACACCGACTCGGCGGGCAACTCCTACGGCTGCCACGAGAACTACCTGGTCGGCCGGCACGGCGAGTTCAGCCGGCTGGCCGAGGTGCTCATCCCGTTCCTCGTGACGCGGCAGGTCATCTGCGGCGCCGGCAAGGTGCTGCAGACGCCCCGGGGCGCGGTCTACTGCCTCAGCCAGCGCGCCGAGCACATCTGGGAGGGCGTCTCGTCGGCGACCACGCGGAGCCGTCCCATCATCAACACCCGCGACGAGCCGCACGCCGACGCCGAGCGCTACCGGCGCCTGCACGTGATCGTCGGCGATTCCAACATGAACGAGTCCACGACGATGCTCAAGGTCGGCTCGGCCGATCTGGTGCTGCGCATGATCGAGGACGGGGTGACGTTCCGGGACCTCACGCTGGAGAACCCGATCCGCGCGATCCGCGAGATCAGCCACGATCTCACCGGTACCCGTACCGTCCGGCTGGCCGCCGGGCGCACCGCGTCGGCCCTGGAGATCCAGCGCGAGTACCACAGCCGGGCCGTGGACTTCGTCGAGCGCACCGGCGACGACGAGGCGGCCAAGCGGGTGCTGGAGCTGTGGGGCCGGACCCTCGACGCGGTGGCGGCCCAGGACCTGTCGCGGATCGACCGAGAGATCGACTGGGCCACGAAGTACCAGCTCATCGAGCGCTACCGCGCCAAGCACGACCTGCCGCTGTCCTCGCCGCGGGTGGCCCAGCTCGACCTCGCCTACCACGACATCTCCCGCACCCGGGGCCTCTACTACCTGCTGCAGCGCCGGGGCGCCGTCGACCGGATCGTCTCCGACCTCACCGTGTTCGAGGCCAAGAGCGTGCCGCCGCAGACAACGCGCGCCAAGCTGCGCGGCGACTTCATCCGGCGCGCGCAGGAAAAGCGGCGCGACTTCACCGTCGACTGGGTGCACCTCAAGCTCAACGACCAGGCCCAGCGCACCGTGCTCTGCAAGGACCCGTACCGCAGCGTCGACGAACGGGTCGAGAAGCTCATCGCCTCGATGTGAGTACCGAGCCGGCCCCCCGCGACCCGCGAGCCGCCACACGCAAGCCGCGAGCGCGCATTAGTTTCGAGGACATGGCAGCCCGGCGCGCGGAGCGACTCGTCAACCTGGTCATCTGCCTGCTCTCGACGCGGCAGTTCCTGTCCGCTGAACGGATCCGCGACGCCGTCCCCGGCTACGAGGCGCCCGACGGCAGTCCCGGCACCGACGAGGCGTTCAAGCGGATGTTCGAACGGGACAAGGCCGAACTGCGCGATCTCGGCGTGCCGCTGGAGACCGGGCGCAACAGCCACTTCGACACCGACGAGGGCTACCGCATCACCCGGCGTGACTACGAACTGCCCGCCCTGGAGTTCGATCCGGCAGAGGCGGCCGCCGTCGGCCTGGCCGCCCGGCTGTGGCAGTCGGCGACCTTGGGGGAGCCGGCGCGCTCGGCGTTGCTGAAACTGCGGGCCGCGGGCACCGATGTGCAGGCCAGCGGGACTCCCGGCGCCGTGCCCCACGTCGATGCCAGCGACCCCAGCCTGCCCGCGCTGCTCGACGCTGCGCGGTTGTCGCGGCCGGTGCGTTTCGACTACCGCAAATCCGGATCGGGAACCGCCCAGCGCCGCACGCTCGAACCCTGGGGTGTGTTGTCCTGGCGCCGGCGATGGTACGTGGCGGGCTTCGACCGCGACCGCGGCGAGCCCCGCAGCTTCCGGCTCTCGCGCGTCGACGGCCCGATCGAGGTGTTCGGCAAGGCCGGCGATTTCGGCCGCCCGCCGCACGTCGACCTGCTGGGCATGGTGTCCGAACGGACCCCCGACGACGGGCAGCTTGCCCGGGTGCGGGTATCCGGCTCGGGTGCCGGGCGGCTGCGCCGGCTGGCCCAGAGCGAGGTGGCCGGCGAACTAACGATCAGCTTCACTGACCTGGACTGGCTCGCCCAGCTCATCGCGAGCGCCGGAGCGGGCGCCCAGGTCCTCGAGCCGCCCGATCTCGTCGCTGCCGTCGTGGCCCGGCTCCGGCCAGCCGCGGGGGTGACAGCGTGAGCGGCAACGAGGAGCGCCTGCCGCGGCTACTGGCGCTGGTGCCCTACCTGCAGGCGCACCAGGGCGTCGCCGTCGCCGCCGCGGCCGCGGACTTCGGCGTCACCGAGCAGCAGCTGCGCAAGGACCTGCAGCTGCTGTGGATGTGTGGCCTGCCCGGCCACGGCCCTGGAGACCTGATCGACCTCTCCTTCGAGGGCGAGACCGTTTCGGTCATCTTCGACGCGGGCATGTCGCGGCCGCTGCGCCTGACCGCTGAGGAGGCCCTTGCCCTCGTCGTGGCCCTGCGCACCCTCGCCGAGACCCCAGGGCTCACCGAGGGCGACGCCGTCCAGCGGGCCCTAGCCAAGGTCGAGGCCGCCGCCGGCGGAACGGTCGACGACGCCACCGTCGCCGTCGAGCTGGACAGCGAGGCTCGGGTGGCTCCGGTCCTGGCGCGGGCCGTTGCCGAACAGCGCGCGCTGACCCTGCGCTACTACACCGCAACCCGCGACGAGACCACCGAGCGCACCGTCGACCCGCTGCGCACCTTCGAGTTGGACGGGCGCAGCTACCTCGAAGCGTGGTGCCGCAACGCGGAGGGCGTGCGGATTTTTCGCGCCGACCGCGTCGACGCGGCGACCCTGCTCGACGAGCCGTCCCGGCCGCCGGCGGGGATCGAGCTGCGTGACCTCGCGGAAGGGGTCTACCAGCCAGCCGCGCAACATCTGCTCGCACTGCTGCGGGTCGCGGCGCCCTACGCGTGGGTAGCCGACTACTACCCGACGGAGGAGGTCGTCGAAACTGACGGCCAGCTGCAGATCAGCCTGCGTGTCGCTGACCCCGCATGGGTACGCGCCCTCGTGCTCGGCTCGAGCGGTCAGGTCGAGGTGCTCTCTCCCGATTGGCTGGCCGCGTCCATCCGGGCCGAGGCCCAGGCGGCCCTGGCCGCCTATGCCGGCAAGTAGAGTCAGCGCGTGTCCTGGATCCCGGCCGTCGCCTGGGCTGCCGCCCTCGCGGTGGCCGCGGTGATCATCGGGTTCTGTGCCTACGAGCTGCACTGGAAGTCCGCCCGGCTGCGCTCCGATCTGGGCCGGCTCCAAGCGCTGGGTACCCGGCTGCGGGCCCTTCAGGACGACGCCGTTGCCGCACAGGAACGCGCCGCGCGCTCCGGCGTGCGCTGAGCCCGCATGGTCGCCGGAATCCGTCTGCGGCGTCGTGCCCGCAATCCCGACGGCAGCATGTCCGTGCTCGATCACCTGCGCGAGCTGCGCCGGCGGCTGATCATCGCCGTGCTGTTCATCGCCGCGGGCGCGGTACTCGGCTGGGTGCTCTACGATCCGGTGCTGCGATTTCTGGAGCGCCCGTACTGCTCGGTGCCCGCCACGCACCGCTACAACGGCGGCGGGTCGGGCAACAGCTGCGATCTGATCTACACCGGTGTGTTGGACGGCTTCACGACCCGGCTCAAGGTCTCCTTCATCTCCGGCTCGGTCTTCACCGCCCCGTTCTGGCTCTACCAGATCTGGGGATTCATCACGCCGGGGCTGCGCAAAAACGAGCGCAAGTACACCGTCATCTTCGTCATCACGTCGTCGCTGCTGTTCTTCGCCGGCATGGCGCTGGCCTACCTGGTGCTGAGCAAGGGCCTGTCCGTGCTCATCCTGTCGTCGGGCGCCGGCACCCAGGCACTGTTGACCGTGAACAGCTACCTGTCGTTTGTCACGTTGATGCTGCTGGTGTTCGGCTCAGCCTTCGAGCTACCGCTGCTGGTCGTGATGGCCAACCTGGCGGGGATCCTGCCGGCCGCGTTGCTCAAGCGGTCCCAACGCGTGGGCATCTTCCTGATCTTCGTCTTCGCCGCGGTGGCCACGCCGAGCACCGACCCGTTCACCATGTGCGCGATGGCGATCCCGATGGTGGCACTGTTCGAGGCAGCGGTGCTCTTCGCGATCGTTCATGATCGGCGCAAGGCCCGCCGCAAGGCCGCCGGGCAGGCCGACGAGCAGCTCGACGACCTGACGCCGTCGACCGTCGACGCCATCCCGAGCGCTCTCCCGACCGACGGCTCGTGGGCGGACACGACCTGAGCGGGCCGCGCATCGCGCTGATCGTCAACCCGGTCTCGGGCCTCGG
>JAYTRE010000249.1:0-2578 GCA_043746395.1 Pseudonocardiales bacterium | reverse complement strand
GTGGTGCCCTCCGGCCCGGCCGACAAGGCCGGCCTGCGCGACGGGGACGTCGTGGTGGCCGCTGGAGGCAAGCCCGTCTCGAGCTACGACGAGCTGGTGGTGATCGTCCAGGAGCACTCGCCCGGCACGGCGCTCAGCGTGACCTACTTCGCGGGTGCGACGAAGCAGACGGCCACGGTAACCCTGGGCAGCGCCTGATCGGTCCCGGCGCCGGCGAAGCGTGCGCCCTACACTCGGTAGGTGTTCTTCAACATCGGGCCCATGGAGCTGGTCGTGCTCGCCATCGTGGGCCTGATCGTGCTGGGTCCCGATCGCCTGCCCGGCCTGGCCAAGGACGCCGCCCGATTGATCCGCACGCTGCGCGAGGTCGCGACCGGCGCGCGCACCCAACTGCGTGACGAGCTTGGCCCGGAGTTCGCCGACGTCGACCTGCGCAACCTCAACCCGCGCACTGCGATCCAGCGCGCTGTCCTCGGCGACAGCGTAGATCTCACCAAGTTCGATCCGCGCACGGCGCTGCAGCGCAGCATCTTCGGCGACGACGAGCCTGCGCCTGTTGCCGTGCCGGAGCCGGCCCCGCCCGTGGCCGCGAGCCCACCGGTGCCGGCGCCGCGCCCGTTGGGTCGGGGCGAGCAAGCGCCCTTTGACGCGGACGCGACCTGACGCCGGTCAGCCCCGAACGGGCGCGGGCGCCAGCCCGAGTGAGCGTCCCACCAGGCTGTGCTGGCGCTGGGCCAGCGCATCGGCGATGCTCCGCAGCGCTGCGGCGGGCGCCGAGTCGGGGTCGCTGAGCACGACCGGCGTGCCGCTGTCGCCACCCTCGCGAACCCGCTGGTCGATCGGGATCTGGCCGAGGAGCGGCACCTTGGTGCCCGTCAAGAGGGCCAGCGAGTCGGCGACGGCCTGCCCCCCGCCGCTACCGAAGAGCTCCATGCGCGAGCCGTCAGGTAGCTGCAACCAGCTCATGTTCTCGACGACGCCGACGATTTGCTGATGGGTCTGCAGCGCGATCGAGCCGGCTCGTTCGGCAACCTCGCGGGCGGCGAGCTGCGGCGTCGTGACGAGCAGCAGCTCCGCGGACGGCACCAGCTGCGCCACGGAGATCGCGATGTCGCCCGTTCCGGGAGGCAGGTCCATGAGCAATACGTCGAGCTCGCCCCAGAACACGTCGGCGAGGAACTGCTGAAGGGCGCGGTGCAGCATGGGCCCGCGCCACACGACAGCGGAGTTGCCGGGGGTGAACATGCCGATCGAGATCACCTTCACGTCGTGGGCCACCGGCGGCATGATCATCTGCTCGACCTGGGTCGGCGTGCCGGTCACCCCGAGCATGCGCGGCACCGAGAAGCCGTAGATGTCGGCGTCGAGCACGCCGACCGCCAGGCCCTTCGCCGCCAGGGCAGCGGCCAGGTTGACGGTCACCGACGACTTGCCCACACCGCCCTTGCCGGAGGCGACCGCGTAGACGCGGGTGCGTGAGCCGGGCTGGGCGAAGGGAATCTCGTTGGCGGGTGCGTCCCCGCGCAGTTGTTGGCGCAGCTCGGTGCGCTGCGCGTCGGTCATCACCCCGAGCACGACCTCGACGGCGGTGACGCCCTCGACCGGCGATACCGCAGCCGTGACCTCGCGGGTGAGCTGCTCCTTCATCGGGCAGCCGGAAACCGTCAGCAGCACCGACACCGTGACCGAACCGTCGGGGCGGACCTCGACGCCGGCCACCATGCCGAGCTCGGTGATCGGCTTGTGGATCTCCGGGTCGTTGACTGTGGCGAGAGCGGTGCGGATGGCGGTGGCGTCGGGCTGGGGCACGACACCGATGGTACGGGCGCCGGCTGTCACTACCATCCGCCGTCATGACCGACATGAGTCCGCCGACGCTTCCGCCGGGCCAGGCCCGCGGTTCGGTGATCCGCGACTCGCTCGGGGTCGGGCTCGCGGTCGGGGCCTACGGCTTCGCCTTCGGCGCTGCGTCGGTCGGTTCGGGCCTGTCGGTGCTGCAGACGTCGCTGCTGTCGCTGCTGGCCTTCACTGGCGGCACCCAGTTCGCGGTGGTGGGGGTCGTGGCCGCCGGCGGCTCCCTGGCCGCCGCGCTCGGCAGCGGCCTGCTGCTCGCCAGCCGCAACACCCTGTACGCGATGCGCCTGGCGCCGATACTGCGGGTGCGCGGGGTGCGCCGGCTGGCGGCCGCCCTGGGCACCATCGACGAGTCCACCGCGATGGCCGTGGCGCAGCGCGAGCCGGAGCTGTCCAGGGTCGCGTTCTGGTGGACCTTCGCCGGCGTCTGGGTCTGCTGGAATGCCGCGACCCTGCTGGGTGCGGCGGGGGCCAGCGCGCTCGGCGACCCGGCCACGTTCGGCCTGGATGCGGTCATTCCGGCTGCCTTCCTCGCCCTTGTCGCACCGCGAATTCGCAACGGAGTGCTCGAGCGCCGGGTCGCGGTGGCCGGCGCCCTGATTGCCGCCGCGCTGATCCCGTGGACGCCGCCCGGGGTGCCGGTGCTGGCGGCCGGCGCAGCAGTCCTGCTCGGGTCGTTCGTACGGGGACGGACGTGAACCTCTGGACGCTCGTCATCGCCACG
>JAYTRE010000248.1:0-22126 GCA_043746395.1 Pseudonocardiales bacterium | reverse complement strand
TGGCGTTCACGCTGCCGACCACCGAGACCGCGTTCAACACCCTTACCCCGGCCCAGCAGACCCAGCTGAAGACCGCGCTGGCCCGCTTCGACTGCAGCGCGGGCTCCAACGAGGCCGACCTGGCGACCAAGGACTTCATCGCGTGCGACGACGGCAAGAGCTACGGCCAGCGGCTGGCCTACCTGCTCGGCCCGGTGATCGTGCCCGGTAACCAGATCAGCAGCGCGTCGGCCCAGGCACCGAACGTGGCCGCGGGCACGGCTGAGTGGACCGTCTCGCTTAGCCTGCACTCGGCTGGGCAGGCGAGCTGGGCCGCCTACACCAGCGCGCACAACATCGGCGGGGCGAGTACCACGACCACCGGGGGCACGCCGAGCTGCGGGGCGACCGGAACGCCCTGCGCCGACTACGTCGCCTTCACCTTGGACGGGCAGGTGATCTCGGCTCCGGTCAATATCTCGGCCATAAACGGCGGGGCCACCCAGATCAGCGGCAGCTTCACCCCGGCCAGCGCGAACGACCTGGCGACCAAGCTCAAGTATGGCGCGCTGCCGTTGAGCTTCACCCCTAGCTCGGCGCAGCAGGTGTCGCCGACACTGGGCAGCTCCCAGCTCAAGGCCGGTCTGCTTGCCGGCGGAATCGGGCTGGCGCTGGTCGTCATCTACTCGCTCATCTATTACCGCGCGCTGGGCCTGGTGACCATTGGCTCGCTGATCGTGTCGGGGGTGCTCACCTACGGGGCACTGGTGATGCTCGGCACCCAGATCGGGTTCACCCTGAGTCTCGCGGGTATCGCCGGCTTCATCGTGGCGATCGGTATCACCGCTGACTCCTTCGTCGTGTTCTTCGAACGGATGAAGGACGAGGTCCACGAGGGCCGCTCGATGCGGGTGGCCATCCCGCGGGCCTGGGTCCGGGCCCGGCGCACCATCCTGTCGGCTGACACGGTGTCCTTTCTCGCGGCCGCGATCCTGTACTACTTCGCCGCCGGTGACGTCCGCGGCTTCGCCTTCACCCTGGGCCTGTCGACGGTCTTGGACCTCGTCGTCGTCTTCCTGTTCACCCATCCGCTGGTGTCCACCCTCTCGCGCAGCCGGGCGTTCGGCTCGGCGCGCTTCACTGGTCTGGACGCGGTGCGTGACGGCGGGGTGGCCACGGTCGATACCGAGCCGGCACCGCGCGCCCGCCGGAGCACGCCCAGCGCGCAGCCAGCAGAGCGCGAACAGCCCGCCAGCGAGCGCTTCGCCGGTGTCGCGGTACTGGATCGCCCCACCGCCGCGGTCGAGGACGACACGATGGACGACGGCCTGGCCAGCGGTCTCATCGAGGCTGGCCCGGCCGTCGCCCACATCGTCAACGACGATGTCCTAGACGACGATGTCCTCGACGATGTGGGCGATGAACTCGTCGAGCATGCTGGTGGCGATGACGTGGGCGAGGACCTGCACCGCGACACCGACACCGACACCGACACCGCGCCGCGCCGGCGAACGGATCCCGCGCCGGGGTCGGCCGCCGAACGGGCCGCGGCGCGCCGGGCGCGACTGCGGGCCGGCACGGACGAGGGAGGCAACCGCTGATGTCAGCCATCATGCGTCTCTACCGCGGTGAGACCCGGATCAACTTCATCGGCTATCGCCGCCGCTGGTATTTCGCCTCGCTCGTGCTCATCGTGATCTGCCTGTCCAGCTTCGTGCTGCGCGGCTTCCACTACGGCGTGGAATTCGCCGGCGGCACCCAGTTCCAGCTGCAGGTGCAGGGCACCTCGATCACCACCACCGAGGTGAACAACGCCTTCACCGCGTCGGGCGTCGCCCCGGCGTCCCCCGCGCAGGTGGTCGGCTCCGGGGCCACCCGGCAGATCGTTGTCTCCACCGCCTCGATCACCCCCGCCCGCCAGTCGGCGCTGCAGGCCTCGGTGGCGCAGCGCGTCGGGTTGCCGTCGAGCCGCTTCAGCGCCGACGCGGTGAGCTCAAGCTGGGGTCACGACATCTCGGTGAAGGCGATCGAAGGCCTCATCGTCTTCCTGATCGTCGTGACGATCTACATCTCGCTGCGCTTCGAGTGGCGGATGGCCGTCGGCGGCATGGTCGCGTTGCTGCACGACCTGCTTGTCGCGGCGGGTATCTACTCGCTCATCGGCTTCGAGGTGACGCCCTCGACGGTGGTCGGCCTCCTGACGATCCTCGGCTTCTCCCTGTACGACACCGTCGTCGTCTACGACAAGGTCTCGGAGAACTCCAAGGACCTCACCGCCGGCTCGCGGATGACCTACGCCGACGCCGCAAACCTGGCCGTGAACCAGACGCTCATGCGCTCGATAAACACCTCTCTGATCGCGCTGCTGCCAGTCGCCGGCCTGCTCTTCGTCGGCGCCGGCATTCTCGGCGTCGGCACCATCAAGGACCTGGCACTGATCCTGTTCGTGGGCCTGGCCTCGGGTGCCTACTCATCGCTGTTCCTGGCAACGCCGATCGTCGTGGACCTCACCGAGCGCCAGCCCGAGTACCGGGCACTGACCAAGCGGGTGGTCGCCAAGCGCAGTAGCGAGGCGGCCAAGGCGGGTCGCGCAGGCGAGCTGGCTGGCGTCGGTGCGGGGTCGGCAGCGGGCGGCGGCGTCGCCCTGCGCAAGCCTGCGGCCCGACGCGCCGGGGGCCCAGCCCCGGCGCCCCGTCCGGGCGCGCGGCCGCAGCGGCCGCGGCGCAAGTAGGTCGCGGTGTCCGACGGCGACGCGGGTGGCGCGCTCGCGGGGCGCATCAGCGGCGCGCTGCGTGCGGTCCCGGACTTCCCGCAGCCGGGCATCGTCTTTCGGGACATCGCGCCGCTGCTCGCCGACGCCGAGCTGTTCGGCGCGGTCATCACCGCGCTGGCCGAGGCGGCGCGCGCGTGCGGACCGGTCGATCTTGTCGCGGGGATAGAGGCCCGGGGGTTCCTGCTGGCCGGTGCGCTGGCCCAGCAGTTGCACAGCGGGGTGGTGCCTGTCCGCAAGGCGGGCAAGTTGCCGCCCCCGACGATCCGGCGGGACTACGCGCTGGAATACGGCGCCGCGGCGATCGAAGTCCCGGTGCACGTGCTTGACGGCCGCCGGGTTTTCGTCGTCGACGACGTGCTCGCCACAGGGGGCACGCTGCGTGCGGCGACCGACCTGCTCGGCCAAGCCGGCGCCACGGTCACCGGCTTCGGCGTGCTGGTCGAGCTGGGGCTGCTCCCCGGCCGCGCGGCGCTGGGCGCCGGGCCGCCGCTGTCCGCGCTACTGCGCGGCTGAGCGCGCGCTGGCCCACGTGGCGCGCTCGCTGAGCGCGCGCTGGCCCACGTGGCGCGCTCGCTGAGCGCGCGCTGGCCCACGTGGCGCGCTCGCTGAGCGCCCGCTGGCCCACGTGGCGCGCTCGCTGAGCGCCCGCGCTGTCAGGGGCGACTCGGCCCGTAGACTCGATGTTGTACCGCCTCCACGAGAGGACGCTTCGCTGACGACCGACGCCGCCACGCCGCGGGCGTCCGCCGGCACCACCGCCGCCGGGGACGCCCCGATGTCGCCCGCCGTCGAGGTGCCCACGGAGAGCCCCGTCAGCACGATCGCCGTCCAGGACGACAGCGGGGCGCACCGTCGCCGGGTGCGCGACCGCCTCGCTCGCCGCCTTGCGACGGCGCCACGCCAGTCGCAGGTCAAGCCCGTCCTCGAGCCGCTGCTGGCCATCCACCGCGGCGCCCACCCCAAGGTCGACGCCCGCCTGCTCCAGCGCGGCTACGACGTCGCCGAGCAGTGCCACCGCGGGCAGCTGCGCAAGAGCGGGGACCCCTACATCACCCACCCGTTGGCGGTCGCCACGATCCTCGCCGAGCTGGGCATGGACACCACGACGCTCGTCGCGGCGCTCCTGCACGACACCGTCGAAGACACCGGCAAGACGCTCGAGGCGATCGGGGCCGAATTCGGTACCGAGGTGGCCCATCTGGTTGACGGCGTCACCAAGCTCGACCGGGTGAAGTTCGGTGAGGCGGCTGAGGCCGAGACGATCCGCAAGATGGTCGTGGCGATGGCCCGCGATCCGCGCGTGCTCGTGATCAAACTCGCCGACCGCCTGCACAACATGCGCACGCTGCGTTTCCTCCCCCCGGCCAAGCAGGAGCGCAAGGCTCGCGAGACCCTCGAAGTGCTGGCGCCGCTCGCCCACCGGCTTGGCATGAACACCGTCAAGTGGGAACTCGAGGACCTCGCCTTCGCGACCCTCTACCCCAAGCGGTATGACGAGATCGTGCGGCTGGTGGCCGAGCGGGCGCCCTCGCGCGATACCTATCTCGGCGAGGTCGTCGAGCGCATCAACAGCGACCTGCGGGAAGGCAGCATCAAGGCCGCGGTTACTGGCCGCCCCAAGCACTACTACTCGATCTACCAGAAGATGATCGTGCGCGGCCGCGAGTTCACCGACATCTACGACCTCATCGGCATCCGCGTCCTGGTCGAGAGCGAGCGCGACTGTTACGCCACCCTCGGCGTCATCCACGCGAACTGGCAACCGGTGCCCGGCCGGTTCAAGGACTACATCGCGATGCCGAAGTTCAACATGTACCAGTCGCTGCACACCACCGTCATCGGCCCGGGCGGCAAACCCGTCGAGTTGCAGATCCGGACCCACGCGATGCACCGCACCGCCGAGTACGGCATCGCCGCTCACTGGAAGTACAAGGAGCAAAAGGACGTCGCGGTCGCCGAACCGTCGGCGGTGTCCGACGAGATGGGCTGGTTGCGCCAGTTGCTCGACTGGCAGCGTGAAGCCCAGGAACCCGAGGAGTTCCTCGACTCCCTGCGCTATGACCTGGGTGCGAGTGAGGTCTACGTCTTCACCCCCAAGGGCGACGTCGTGGCGCTGCCGACCGGCTCGACCCCGGTCGACTTCGCCTACGCGGTGCATACGGAGGTGGGCCACCGCTGCATCGGCGCGCGCGTCAACGGCAAGCTGGTGGCGCTGGAGAGCGCGCTGGACAACGGCGACACGGTGGAGGTCTTTACCTCCAAGGCCGAGAACGCCGGGCCGTCGCGGGACTGGCTGGCCTTCGTCAAGTCGCCGCGGGCCCGCACGAAGATCCGCCAGTGGTTCGCGAAGGAGCGCCGCGAGGACGCCGTGGACGCGGGCAAGACCGCCCTGTCCAAGGCGATGCGCAAGGCCTCGCTGCCGATGCAGCGGCTGCTGGGCGGCGACCAGCTGCTCACCCTGGCCCGGGAGATGCACCTGGTCGACATCTCCGCGCTCTACGCCGCCATCGGCGAGGGGCAGGTCTCGGCCCAGTCGGTCGTACAGAAGCTGGTCAGCCAGCTCGGTGGCGCCGAGGGCTCGGTGGAGGACATGGCCGAGGCCGTGATCTTGTCCACCGAGGTGCCCTCGGTCACCCAGCGCCGTCCCACCGGCGACGCAGGCGTGGTCGTCAAGGGCGTCAGCGACGTCTGGGTCAAGCTGGCCCGCTGCTGCACGCCGGTGCCCGGCGACGACATCCTGGGCTTCGTCACTCGCGGCGGGGGCGTGTCGGTGCACCGGCGCAGCTGCACCAACGCCGCCGAGCTGCTAGGGCAGTCCGATCGCCTGGCCGAGGTGGAGTGGGCGCCGTCAGCCGGCTCGACGTTCGTGGTTTCTATCCAGGTCGAAGCGCTCGACCGGCACCGACTGCTCTCAGACGTCTCGCGGGTGCTGTCCGACGAGCGGGTGAGCATCCTCTCGGCCAGTGTCTCCACCAACCGCGACCGGGTCGCGGTCAGCCGGTTCACCTTCGAGATGGCCGAGGCCAAGCACCTCGGCCACCTGCTGCGGGCGATCCGCACCGTCGAGGGCGTCTATGACGTCTACCGGGTGCACTCCGGCAACTGAGCGGCCCGGCGCCGGTCAGCGCGCGGCCGGGCGGCCCGTCACTTGACGATCGTCGCCGAGGTGATCTTGATGGGTAGCTTGGGCGGTCCGTCCGTGCCGGTGGTGGCACCCGCGGCCGCGACCTTGTCCACGACCGAGATCCCCGAGCTGACCGTGCCGAAGACCGTGTACTGCAGGGCTCCCAGGTGTTGCATCAGGTTGGGCGAGTCCTTGTAGACGATGAAGAACTGGCTGCCGCCGCTGTTGGGGGCCGACGTGCGGGCCATGGCGATCGTCCCCGCGGGGTAGGTCTCCTTGCCGGTTGCCTCGTCGGGGACGGCGTAACCCGGCCCGCCCGATCCGGTGCCCGACGGGTCACCGCACTGCAGCACGTAGATCCCGCTGGTGACGAGCCGGTGGCACGGTGTTGCGTTGTAGTACTTCTGCTGGACGAGCGAGACGAAGCTGGCCACCGTGCAGGGGGCAGCGGCCCGGTTGAGCGTGAAGGTCATGTTGCCCTGCGTGGTGGCGACCGCGACCGTCACGGTGCCCTTGGTGGGGACCTTCGCCGCTGGCACCACGGCCTTCTTGGCCGCGGCGCCAGCGGGTGTGAAGGCACACGTCCCGGGCACCTTGGGCGCGGCGGAGGTGCCCGGGCTCACACTCGGCGAGCTCGGGGCGGGGCTCTTCGAGCCCGCGGCCGTGGTCTTCTTGCTGTCGTTGCCGACCGCCACGATGACCCCGACGACGACGACGATGAGCAGGATGCTGCCGACGATCGACGCGATGAGCGTGATCCGCCGCCGCGCCGCCTCCCGTTCCTGACGCCGCTCCAGCTGGCGTTCGAGGTGCCGGCGGGCTGCCTCGCGGCGCTGCTTGTTCGTCGGCACGGGGGTTCGTCCTCCAGCGGGCGGGCATCAGATCGCGATGAGTCCCGGGAAGTCTACGTAAGAGCACGCTGCGCTGAATGTGGGTGCCCCGGTCGGTAGGCTGGGATGTCCCCGACCGTCCTATCCAGTGGAGTGCCAGGCCGTGCTCATCACGGGTTTCCCGTCGGATGCGACTGCCACCAACTGCTGGGTCGTGGCCGCCGCCGCGGGCGAGCAGTGCGTCGTGATCGACCCCGGCATCGGGATCGGCCCGCGGCTGGACGAGGTAATCGCTGCCCACCGGCTGCACCCCGTCGCCGTGCTGCTCACCCACGGCCACTTCGACCACACGTTCTCGGTGTTGCCGGTGTGCCAGGCTCGGGACGTGGCCGCCTACATCCACCCCGCCGACCGCGGCCAGCTCACCGACCCGTGGTCGGCGGTCGGCTTGCCGGTAGGCACCCCGCTGTTCGGCACGCTGACCTTCGCCGAACCCGACGACGTCCGCGAGTTGCGCGATGGCGAACCGGTGTCGATCGCGGGGCTTGACTTCGGCGTGCGGCACGCGCCCGGGCACTCGGCCGGGTCGGTCGTGTTCGGGCTGACCGGCTCGCAAGAGGCGGTGCTCTTCTCCGGCGACGTCCTGTTCGCCGGCTCGATCGGGCGCGTCGACCTGCCCGGAGGCTCGCTGGCGGCCATGCAGTCCTCGCTACGGCAGGTCATTCTTCCCCTCGACGACGCGACGCTCGTGCATCCCGGCCACGGTCCGTCGACGACGATGGCGCACGAACGCGTCACCAACCCCTACCTGCAGGACCTGTCGTGACGAACCAGATCGCCGCGCCCAAGGGCGTGATGGAGTACGTCCCGCCGGATTCAGCCGCGTTCCTCGTCGTGCGCGAGGCGTTGACGGCCCCGGCGGTGGCCGCCGGGTACGGCTACATCGAGCTGCCCGTCTTCGAGTCCACCGAGCTGTTCGTACGCGGCGTTGGCGAGTCCACCGACGTCGTCAGCAAGCAGATGTACACCTTCGACGACCGCGGCGGGCGTTCGCTCTCGCTGCGCCCCGAGGGCACCGCGGGCGTGGTGCGGGCCGTGATCGAACACGGCCTCGACCGCGGGCAACTGCCCGTGAAGCTGTACTACGCCGGACCGTTCTTCCGCGCCGAGCGACCCCAGCACGGCCGCTACCGGCAGTTCTTTCAGGTCGGCGTCGAGGCGATCGGGGTCGATGACCCCGCCCTGGACGCCGAGGTCATCGCCATCGCCGACGAGGGCTACCGCTCCCTGGGCCTGTCCGGTCAGCGGCTCGAGCTGACGTCGCTGGGCGACGAGGCGTGCCGGCCCGCCTACGGGGAGCGGCTTCTCGCGTTCCTCGTCGGCCTCGACCTGGACGCCGCCACGCGCACGCGGGCCGCCGTCAATCCGCTGCGCGTCCTGGACGACAAGCGGCCCGAAGTCCGCGCCCAACTCGGTGACGCGCCGGTGATGATCGAGCACCTGTGCGCCGCGTGTGCCGAGCACTTCGCCGAGGTGCGCTCTCACCTCGACGCGCTGGGCGTCCGCTATGCGCTCAACCCGCGGCTGGTGCGCGGGCTGGACTATTACACGAAGACCACGTTCGAGTTCGTCCACGACGGGCTCGGTTCTCAGTCCGGCATCGGCGGTGGCGGGAGATACGACGGCCTCATGGCCGACCTAGGCGGCCAGCCGTTGTCGGGCATCGGCTGGGGTCTTGGCATCGACCGCACCGTGCTGGCCTGCCGTGCCGAGGGGTTGCCGCTCGGGGAGGCCGACCGCGTCGATGTCTACCTCGTGGCGCTGGGCGATGATGCCCGTGCCCGCGCCGTCGTCGCCGCAGCTTTGCTACGGGCCGGCGGCGTGCGCGCCGACCTCGCCTACGGTGGTCGCGCGCTGAAGGGCGCGATGAAGGGTGCGGACCGATCCGGGGCGCGATACGCGGTCGTGCTGGGTGATCGAGATATCGAGGGTGGCGTCGCGCAGGTCAAGGACCTGCAGTCCGGCGAGCAGTCACCCGTGCCCCTTGACACCCTCGTCCAAGTCTTGAAGGAGAAGCTCCGGTGATCCGCACGCATGAGGCCGGCACGCTGCGCGCGTCCGACGTCGGGCAGACCGTCACGCTCGCCGGCTGGGTAGCAACCCGCCGCGACCACGGCGGGGTCACCTTCATCGACCTGCGCGACGCGTCGGGCACCGCACAGGTCGTGCTGCGCGAGGCCGATGTGGCGCACGAGCTGCGCAGCGAGTGGGTCATCGCGGTCACCGGCGAGGTGCGGGCCCGTCCCGAGGGCAACGTCAACCCCGCTATCGCGACCGGCGAGATCGAGCTCGCGGTGAGCGAGCTGAGCGTCCTCAACGAGGCGGCGCCACTGCCGTTCCAGGTCGACGCGCACACCGAGGTCGGGGAGGAGGCGCGGCTGAAATACCGCTACCTCGACCTGCGCCGCCCGGCCCCGGGAGCGGCGCTGCGGCTGCGCAGCAAGGTGAACCGGGCCGCCCGCGAGGTGCTGTACCGCCATGACTTCGTCGAGATCGAGACGCCGACGCTGACCCGCTCGACCCCAGAAGGTGCCCGCGACTTCCTGGTGCCCGCCCGGCTGCGCCCGGGCAGCTGGTACGCGCTGCCGCAGTCGCCCCAGCTGTTCAAGCAGCTGCTGATGGTCGGCGGGATGGAGCGGTACTTCCAGCTCGCGCGCTGTTACCGCGACGAGGACTTCCGCGCCGACCGGCAGCCGGAGTTCACCCAGCTCGACATCGAGATGAGCTTCGTGGTCGAGGACGACGTCATCGCGCTGGCCGAGCAGGTGCTCGTCGCACTCTGGCAGCTGATCGGGCACGAGGTCACGACACCCATTGCCCGCCTGACCTACGCCGAGGTCATGGCGCGCTACGGCACCGACAAGCCCGACCTGCGCTTCGAGCTCGAACTCGTCGAGTGCACCGAGTACTTCGCCGCCACGCCGTTTCGCGTGTTTCAGGAGCCATACGTCGGTGCGGTGGTCATGCCCGGCGGCGCCGCCCAACCCCGCAAGCAACTCGACGCCTGGCAGGACTGGGCTCGCCAGCGCGGGCACCGCGGCCTGGCCTATGTGCTGGTCGGCGATGACGGCGAGCTGGGTGGCCCCGTCGCGAAGAACCTGTCCGAGGCCGAACGGGCCGGCCTGGCCGCTCAGGTCGGTGCGCAGGCGGGCGACTGCGTGTTCTTCGCCGCTGGACCGGCGCCCTCGGCCCGCGCACTGCTCGGCGCCGCGCGGGCCGAGATCGCCCGGCGGGCCGGGCTCATCGACGAGTCGGCATGGTCGTTCGTGTGGGTCGTCGACGCGCCGCTGTTCGAGCCGGCGAGCCAGGCGGTCGCCGCGGGGGATGTCGCCGTGGGCTCGGGCGCCTGGACGGCGGTGCACCACGCGTTCACCTCGCCGAAGCCGCAGTCGATGGACACCTTCGACACCGACCCGGGCAGCGCGCTGGCCTACGCCTACGACATCGTCTGTAACGGCCACGAGATCGGTGGTGGTTCGATCCGTATCCACCGCCGCGACGTGCAGGAGCGCGTCTTCGCGGTCATGGGTCTGGACGAGCAGGAGGCGCGTGGCAAGTTCGGCTTCCTGCTCGACGCATTCACCTTCGGCGCCCCGCCGCACGGTGGCATCGCCTTCGGCTGGGACCGCATCTGCGCGCTGCTGTCGGGCGCTGATTCGATCCGCGAGGTGATTGCCTTTCCGAAGACCGGCGGCGGCTACGACCCGCTTACCGCGGCGCCGGCACCGATAACTTCCGAACAGCGCAAGGGGGCCGGCATCGACGCGGTGCCGCCCGATCCGGGGGTTGTCTCCGGGCCGGACCTGCGGGCGGCGCCCGCCCCCACAACCTGACCGGACCTGTCAATTTACTGAGTGCGGGAACACCGAGACCCGATCCTGAGCGAAGTAACCTATGTGGGGCAGCATCGGGACTAACCTGGGCCGACTGAAATTTCTGACGGACTTCGCAAAGGCCACCGAATGCAGGCGATCACGATCGTGGCGCGTAACCACGTCCCCTTCGCAGCTGTCCTGGCCGAGTCTTTCCGGGAACACAATCCGGGGAGCGAGTTCGTCACGCTCGTCCTCGACGCAGAACCAGGGGAGATCGACGACGACTCCGAGACGACCTTCCTAACGCCGGCCGATCTCGCGCTCGATCCCGATGAGTTCGGTCGCATGGCGTTGCTCTACGACATTGCCGAACTCAGCACCGCGCTCAAGCCCTGGGCCTTACAGCTACTGCTCGATCGTGGCGCTGGCGTCGCCGTCTACCTCGATCCCGACATCTTCGTGTACTCGTCGCTGTCGGACGTGGAGCAGCTGAGCCTGGCCAACGGCGTGGTGCTGACTCCGCACACCACGAGCCCGATGCCGCGCGACGGCAAGCGTCCCAACGAAGCCGACATCATGGCAGCGGGCGTCTACAACCTGGGCTTCATCGCGGTCGATCGCAGCAGCGGCCCCATGCTCAGATGGTGGCAGGAGCGCCTCCTGCGCGATTCGCTCTCCGACCAGACCCGGATGCTGTTCACCGACCAGCGGTGGGTCGATCTGGTTCCCGGCTACTTCCGCCACGCGATCTTGAACGATCCCGGCTACAACGTCGCGCATTGGAACCTCGATCAACGCGTTCTCGCAAGGGCCGACGACGGGTCGGTGCTCGTCAATGATCACCCGCTGCGGTTCTTCCACTTCTCGGGCTACCGGCCCGAGAAGCCCTGGATGCTGAGCAAGCACATCGCGCAGGACGCGCGGGTCGTGCTCTCCGAGCATGCCCTGCTTCGCGAGCTCTGCGACGGGTACGGCGAACTGGTGTTGAAGGCTGGCCTCGAGGCCGCCACCAAGATGCCCTACCGCTTCGCCGAGCTGTACGACAACATCGTGATCACCCCAGCGATCCGTCAGGTCTACCGTGCCGCGGTCCTCGATGCCGACCGCTACGGCCGGGCTTACCCCCCAGCGGCGTTCGGTGCCGACGACAACGAGCACCTGCTCGACTGGCTCCTCGGGCCGGCCGAGGTCGACAGCCGGGTCAGCCGGGCGCTGCACGGGGTATGGCAGCTGCGCCCGGATCTACAGGTGGCCTATCCCAACCCGTTCGGCTCCGATGAGCTCGGCCTGCTGCTCTGGGGGGCAAACTCCGCCGTCGCGGAGGGATGGCTGCCGCCTGAGTTGGCACCCAACGAACTGGAGATCACGCTCGAACATCGCAGCGAGGTGGCTGTGCGGTCGGTGCCCGGCGTGAACGTCGCCGGATACTTCCAGGCGGAGCTAGGGGTCGGCCAGATCGGCCGCCTGCTTGTCGACGCAGTTCGCGAGACGGGCCTGCCCTACTCCACGTGGCGCTCGACGCGCACCGTCAGCCGGCAGCTCGCCGGCTTCGACGACTCGTCGGAACAGGCGCTGTACCCGGTGACGATCGCCTCGATCAACGCCGATCAGCTGGGCATCTGGGACCAGGACGGCGGGCGGCTGCTTCGCGACGAGCGGTACACGATCGGTGTCTGGGCATGGGAAGTCGAGGAGTTCCCGGACCGCTTTTGCGCCGCCTTCGATCTCGTCGACGAGGTATGGGCGATCTCCTCGTTCTGCCGGACTGCGATCGCCGCCAAGACCGACAAGCCGGTACATGTCATCCCGTACCAGATCGCGGAACCCGTCGTTACCGAGCCACTCGACCGGTCGGCATACGGCATTGGTGACGGGCCCTATTTCTTGTTCGCCTTCGATCATCAGAGCGGGTTCGAGCGCAAGAACCCGCTTGCCGCCGTCAAGGCGTTCGCCCAGGCGTTCGAGCCCGGTGAAGGGCCCCAACTGGTCATCAAGACGATCAACGGCGACCGGTGGCTCCCCGACCGGGAGCGGCTTCGTTTTGCCAGCGCCAACCGCCCCGACATCGTCCTCATCGAGGATTACCTGCCCCCCACGGCGCTCACGGCGCTCATGGCGGACGCGACCGCCTACGTCTCGCTGCATCGGGCCGAGGGCTATGGGCTGACCCTTGCCGAAGCGCTGGCGCTCGGCAAGCCGGTCGTGGCGACGCGCTACAGCGGAAACCTGGACTTCATGAACGATGACATCAGCCTGCTGGTTGCCTACGAACTGGTTCCGATCGGCGACGGCTCCCCCCCGTACCCGGCGCACGCGCAGTGGGCCGAGCCAGACATCGGTGCGGCGGCTTCCCATCTGCGGTGGATCATCGACAACCCGGTGCAGGCAGCGGAACTTGGTACCCGGGCGCGGGCTCAGGTGCTCCGCTCGGCGGGCGTGACACGCGCCGCCGAGTTCGTGGCCGGGCGAGTTCGCGCAGCGATGGCGACGTTGGATTCCCGGGTGGGGTCGCCCGGACGGGTGTTGGACAGCTTCGCCGAGGCCGCCACGCTGATTCACGCAGCTCCAGATGTGGGCACCCCGAGCCGCTTTCCGCGCCTAGCTCGGCCCGCTCGGGCGGCGATCTACCGCGCGCTCGCCCATCACGACGAACACATGGTGGCCGGTCTGGAGGCTGTGGTTAGTGCGGGCCAGGAGCTGCGGCAAGAAATCGAGGCCCGGCTCGAGCACCTCGAGGCGGCCGAACGCGCACTCGATGCTCGAGAAGGCAGAATCGAGCGTCGCCAGAGCCTGCTGCAGGAGCGGCTGGCCGAGCAGAGTCGGGCGCACCGGCAGTTGGAACAGCAACTGCGGGAGCAACAGCTCCTCCTCGACGCGGCGCGCAGCGCGGCGGCCAAGCCGACCGGAGCTACCCAGCCGAATCCGCACGCTGAGTGACGGATCTGCACGCTGAGTGACGGATATTTCGCCGTCTCCGATCAAGGAGATACGTCACTCAACTCAAGGAGATACGTCACTCAACTACGGTGGTGGGCTCACTAGGCTGGGCGGGTGAGCCTGTTCGACGTGCCTGCGGCGCCGCCGCCGGCCGTGGACCCGGCCGCGCCGCTGGCCGCCCGGATGCGACCGCGCACGCTGGACGAGGTGGTCGGGCAGGACCACCTGCTCGCGGCGGGTTCACCGCTGCGGCGGCTGGTCGAGGGCGACGCACCCATGTCGCTGATCCTCTTCGGGCCGCCGGGTACCGGTAAGACGACCCTCGCCCAGATCGTCTCCGCCGCGACGAACCGCCGGTTCGTGCAGCTGTCGGCGCTCAACGCCGGGGTCAAGGACGTGCGCGCCGTCATCGAGGCGGCCAGGCTGGACCTGGGCCGCAGCGGCCGGCAGACGGTGCTGTTCATCGACGAGATCCACCGCTTCTCCAAGACCCAGCAGGACTCGCTGCTCGGCGCCGTCGAGGCCCGACACGTCACGCTGGTCGCCGCGACCACCGAGAACCCGTACTTCTCCATCGTCTCCCCGCTGCTCTCGCGCAGCCTGCTGCTCACCCTGGCGCCCCTCGACGAGCTCGCCCTCGGCGAGCTGGTCGACCGTGCCCTCGTCGAGCCGCGCGGCCTCGGCGGCCAGGTCAGCCTCGACGACGACGCCCGCGCCCACCTGCTGCGAATGTCGGCAGGCGACGCGCGCCGCGCCCTCACCGCGCTCGAAGCTGCGGCGGGCAGCGCGCTCGCCGCAGCCGCACCAGCTACCGCGGCCGCAGTCGTCGACCTCGCTACCCTGGAACAGGCGATCGACACCGCTGCGGTGCGCTACGACCGCGACGGCGACCAGCACTACGACGTCATCAGCGCCTTCATCAAGTCGATCCGGGGCTCCGATGTTGATGCGGCGCTGCACTACCTCGCGAGGATGATCGAGGCGGGTGAGGATGCTCGCTTCCTGGCCCGCCGCCTCGTCGTGCACGCCAGCGAGGACATCGGGCTGGCCGACCCGACCGCTCTGCTCGCGGCCACCGCCGCCGCTGCGGCAGTTCAGCTCATCGGCATGCCCGAGGCCCGTATCAACCTCGCCCAGGCCACGATCCACCTGGCCCTGGCACCGAAGTCCAACGCCGTGGTCACCGCCATCGACGAGGCCCTCGCCGACGTCCGGGCCGGCCACGCCGGCCCGGTGCCGGTGGCGTTGCGCGACGGGCATTACCAGGGCGCGGCCAAGCTGGGGCACGCGGCGCGCTACCGCTACCCGCACGCCGCCCCCGACGGGGTGCTCCGCCAGCAGTACCCGCCCGACGAGCTGGTCGGGCGCGACTACTACCGCCCCACCGAGCGCGGCGCGGAGCGCTACCTCGCCGAGCGGTTGCCCAAGCTGCGCGCCGCCGTACGTGGCGAGGACCCGGCGAGACCGAAAACCGGCGGATCCTGACCCGGTAAGGTCGCGTGGTTCGCTCAGTGCTCGACCAGCCGAGGTCGCGAAGGAGGTTCCGGTGTCCGGAGGGGCAATTGCCGCACTCGTGGCGGCGATCGCGTTTGTCTTGCTGGTGCTGCTGCTCGCCATCCCGCTGCTGAAGCTCGGCCGGATGCTCGACGAGGCCACGCTCGCGATCCGCAAGACGCATGAGGGCGCCACCCCGCTGTTCGGTGATGCGCAGGCCACGCTGGCGCAGGTCAACGCGCAGCTCGACCAGGTGGAGGGCATCGCCAAGAACGTCAACGCGATGACCACCAATGCCGCAGCCGTCACCTCGATCGTGTCGAGCACGATCGGCAGTCCGATGATCAAGGCGGCCGCCTTCACTTACGGAGTCCGCAAGACCGTCCATGACCGGCGTGACGCCGACGCTGTCAAGGACGCCCGCCGCCGGCACCGCGCCGTGCGCCGCGGCGGGACCACGTGATGCGCCGGCTGTTCTGGCTCGCCCTGGGCGTGACCCTCGGCGCCCTGATCATGCGCAAGCTCTCCCGGGCGGCCGCGAAGCTCACTCCGAGCGCGCTAGCCCAAGCCGGCCTGGCCGGCCTGGGCGAGCTGACCGAGGCGCTCCGCGACTTCGGCACCGACGTCCGTGCCGCGATGGGCGAGCGTGAGGCACAGCTGCGCGAGGCCACCGGGATGGACGGAACGGTCGGCAAGGTCGGCCCGTGACCACGGCTAGTCCAGCGCTGCGACAACCGCGAGCAGGGCGATGAAGTCCGCCGAGATCAAGCGCCGTTTCCTCGGGCACTTCGAGGCCCACGGCCACACCGTGGTGCCCAGCGTCCCGCTGCCCTTCGACGACCCCAACCTGCTGTTCGTCAACGCCGGCATGGTGCAGTTCGTGCCCTACTTCATCGGCCAGCAGGCCGCACCCTGGCCGCGGGCCACCAGCATCCAGAAGTGCATCCGCACGCAGGACATCGACGAGGTCGGCAAGACCACCCGCCACGGCACGTTCTTCCAAATGAACGGCAACTTCAGCTTCGGCGACTACTTCAAGCAGGGCGCCATCGAACTCGCGTGGGAGCTGTCCACGAAGTCGGTCGAGCAGGGCGGGTTCGGGCTGGACCCCGAGCGGATCTGGCCGACGGTGTACACCGACGACGACGAGGCGTTCGAACTGTGGCGCACGGTTATCGGGGTGCCGGTTGAGCGCATTGTGCGGCGCGGTAAGCAGGACAACACCTGGGACATGGGCATCCCCGGGCCGGCCGGGTCGTGCAGCGAGCTGTTCTACGACCGCGGCCCTGACTACGGTACCGACGGCGGCCCGGCCGTCGACGAGGACCGTTACCTGGAGTTCTGGAACCTCGTCTTCATGCAGTACGAGCGTGGTGCGTCGACCGGCCCGCACAAGGGGGATTACGCGATCCTCGGTGAGCTGCCGCGCAAGAACATCGACACCGGCATGGGCATGGAGCGGATGGCGATGTTGTTGCAGGGCGTCGACAACCTCTACGAGATCGACGAGACGCGGCCCATTCTGGACCGGGCCGCGCAGCTGTCGGGCAAGAGCTACGGCGCGCACTCCGGGCATGCCGCCAACCAGTCCCATCCGGACGACGTCCGGCTGCGCGTGATCGCCGATCATGTCCGCTCCGGGCTGATGCTCATCGGTGACGGGGTCACGCCGAGCAACGAGGGCCGCGGGTACGTGCTGCGCCGCATCCTGCGCCGCGCCGTGCGCTCGATCCGCCTGCTCGGCTACGACGGCGCGGCGCTGCCCGAGCTGTTGCCAGTCGCGCGCGACTGTATGGCGCCGTCCTATCCCGAGCTGGCTACCGACTTCGCGCGCATCGAGATGATCGCCTACGGCGAGGAGGAGGCGTTCGCGCGCACGCTGGCGGCCGGGACGACCATCCTGGACACCGCGGTGGCCAGGGTCCGCGCCGGGAACGGCACCGTGCTGCCCGGCGAGCGCGCCTTCCAGTTGCACGACACCTACGGCTTCCCGATCGACCTGACGCTCGAGATGGCCGCTGAGCAGGGCCTTAGCGTCGACGAGACGGGCTTTCGGACACTGATGGCCGAACAGCGCCGGCGGGCCAAGGCCGACAGCATGGCCAAGAAGTCCGAGCATGCGAACAGCCCCGCCCTGCGTGAGCTGCGCGCGCAAGGGGAGACGGTCTTCACCGGCTACGACGAACTCGACACCGAGGCGACGGTGCGCGGCATCCTCAGCGGCGGCCAGCTCGTCGTCGCGGCCCGGGAGGGCGACACGGTCGAGGTGGTGCTCGACCGCACCCCGTTCTACGCCGAGTCCGGTGGGCAGATCGCCGACGAGGGCACGATTACGGCCGGCGGAGCGCATTTGCGCGTGATCGACGTGCAGAAGCCGGTGAAGGGGCTGATCGTGCACCGGGCGGTGGTCGAGTCCGGCGAGCTCGTCGGCGGCGCACCGGCCCTGGCCGCGGTCGACCCCGACTGGCGCACCTCGGCACGCCAGGCCCATTCGGGTACGCACATCGTCCACGCGGCGCTGCGGCACGTGCTCGGGCCCTCCGCGCTGCAGAGCGGTTCGTACAACAAGCCCGGCTACCTGCGCCTGGACTTCGCGTGGGGCCGTGGCCTCGACGCGCGCGCCCGCACCGACATCGAAGACGTCGCCAACCAGGCGCTGCGCCGCGACCTGCCGGTGTCGGTGCAGTACGTGTCGCAGGCGCAGGCGCGCGAACTCGGCGCGCTTGCGCTGTTCGGCGAGACCTATGACGAGATCGTCCGCGTAGTGGAGATCGGCGGTGCCTGGTCGCGCGAACTCTGCGGCGGCACCCACGTGGCGCACGCCTCGCAGGTGGGGACCATCACGGTGCTCGGCGAGTCCTCGGTGGGTTCGGGGGTGCGGCGGATCGAGGCCTATGTCGGCATCGAGGCGATGCGCTACCTTGCCGCCGAACGCGCGTTGGTCGCCCAGCTGTCGGAGTCGCTCAAGGCACCGGCCGACCAGCTGGCCGACCGGGTCGCCGCGCTGGTCGAGCGGCTGCGGATCGCCGAGCGGGAGCTGGAGAAGCTGCGGGCGGCCGCGGTGCTCGCCGGGGCGGGTGCCCTCGCGGGCACTGCCGAGCAGGTCGGCGGCATCACGGTGGTGGCGGCTGAGGCGCCCGCCGCAATCGCGGGCAATGACCTGCGCACCCTGGTCCTCGACGTCCGCGGCCGGCTGGCGAACAGTGCCCCGGGGGTGGTGCTGCTCGCCTCACCGGCGGCAGCCGGCGGCGCCAGCTTCGTCGCCGCCGCCAACGACGCCGCCCAGTCCCGTGGCATCTCGGCGGGGGAGCTGGTGGGCGTCTTCGCCGGCGTGCTCGGTGCCCGTGGCGGCGGCAAGGCCGATCTCGCGCAGGGTGCCGGCGGCGATGCCGGCCGCCTGGCTGAGGGCCTGGCCGCTGTCAAGGCGCACCTGTCCGCCCAGCGATCTTCGTGAACGGCGTCTGGCTCGGCGTCGACGTCGGGACGGTCCGGGTCGGGGTGGCCCGCTGCGACGCGGCGGGCATCCTGGCCACGCCGCTGCTGACCCTCGCCCGCGATCGCAGCGCAGATCGCGATATCGCCGCGGTGGCCGCCCTGGTTGCCGAGCACGGCGCCGCCGGAGTGGTGATCGGCCTGCCGATCACCCTCGCCGGGCAAGAAGGACAATCGGCGCAGCTGGCGCGCGAGTACGGGCTCGCGCTCGCGGCGCTGATCTCTCCGGTACCGGTGCGCTACGTCGATGAGCGGCTCACCACCGTCACCGCGCAGCGTAAGCTCGCGCAGAGCGGTGTCCGGGGCAGCCGCGCGGCGCGTGCGGTCGTCGATCAGCTCGCCGCTGTCGAACTGCTCCAGCACTGGCTCGACTCGAATTCGAGGTGAGCGCTGCGGGGGAGCTGACACCCGCAGCGGCACCGTCGCGCAACGGATGGAGTACGCACGCGTGGCCCGAGCCGAGCAGGATGCTGCGGTCGACGACGACCCTCATGCCCTGCTGTTCGGTCCTGACGACGACCCGATCGACGCCGGGTACCCCGTGGCCGCGATGTCGCGCCTGGAGCGGCGGCACGCGACCCATGAGCATGTCCGGCATCGGCGCCAGCGCCGGCATCGGCGCGGGCTGGTGGTCCTGACCGTGCTTCTGGTGGTGGTCGTCGGCCTCGCGGTGTGGTTGGTTGCGCGGCCCATCTACGACAGCCGCTATCACCCGAAGGACTTCTCTGGGACCGGCACCGGGTCGGTGGAGATCCGGGTGCACAGCGGCGACAACGCGCACGACATCGGCACGACGCTCGTGCACGACGGGGTGGTGGCCAGCACCCGAGCCTTCACCAACGCGGCCGCGGCCAACCCCAACTCCCAATCCATCGAGCCCGGGACCTACCTGCTGCGCAAACACATGTCGGCCGCCAGCGCTGTCATCCTGCTGCTCACGCCCGGCACCCGGATCAGCGCGCGCGTCGTGGTCCCGGAAGGCGCCACTAGCGCCCAGGTCGTCACGGCCCTGGCCGCCGCTCTGCACGTGCCACTCGCCTCGGTTCGGGCGGCGAGCACGAACGTCGACGCGCTGGCGCTGCCGAGCACCTACACCGTGGGTTCGGCTGGCCCCACGTCGGTCGAGGGTTTCCTCTACCCGGCCACCTACACCTTCGATCCGGGCACCAAACCGGCGGACGCGCTGTCACAGATGATCAACACGTTCATCTACCAGGACCGTTCCTCGGGCTTCGCCGCCCAGGCGCTGGCGCTCAAGCTCACGCCGTACCAGGCCCTGATCATCGCCTCGGTGGCGCAGTCGGAGGCCAAGTTCCCCCAGGACATGGCCAAGGTCGCGCGGGTGATCCTCAACCGCATCGCTGCGCACATGCCCCTCCAGATCGACGCGATCAGCCGCTACGGCGCCATGCTCCAGGGCCTGAACGCGAGCAACGTCAACTACGCGACGGTCCGCTCGCCGTACAACTCCTACGCCCACCCCGGCCTGCCGCCGACACCCATCAGCAACCCCGGAGCCGAGGCACTTGCCGCGGCGGCCAACCCGACGCCAGGCAACTGGCTCTACTACGTCAATGCCGACGGCCAGGGAGACCTGTTCTTCACCAACAGCATGGCCGCGTTCACCCAGGCGCAGCAGCGCTGCCACGCCAACAACTGGGGCTGTGCGGCACCGTGAACCAGCCCCGGCGAGCCGGGGTACTCGGCCGCCCCATCGCCCATTCCCTGTCGCCCGTGCTGCACCGCGCGGCCTATCGCGAGCTCGGGCTGGCGTGGCGCTACGACGCGATCGACTGCGGCGTCCAGGAGTTGGCCGCGACGCTGCGGGACCGAGCCCACTGGGCCGGGTTCTCCTGCACGATGCCGCTGAAGCACGCCGCGCTGGAGCTGGCGGACGAGGTGCGTCCGAACGCTCACGCCGCCGGGGCGGCGAACACGCTGCTGCCCATGGCCGGCGGCGGCTGGGCCGCCGACAACACCGACGTGACCGGCGTGGTTGCGGCGCTGGGTGAGCGCCGGCCCGCGCCGCTGACCGCGACAGTGCTGGGCGCGGGCGGCACGGCGCAGGCCGTGGTGGTCGCGCTGTACGAGCTGGGGCTGCGGCGCTGCGTGGTGGCGGTGCGCGATCAGCGCCGGGCCACCGGCCTGCTCGAGACCGCAGCCGGGGTCGGCGTCGAGGTGACGCTGACCGCGCTCGGCGTGGACAGCGCGTCGCTGGCCGCGGACCTCGTCGTGTCGACACTGCCCAGCGGCGCCGCGGACCCGTTGGCCGGTCGCGCCTGGTCGGCTGGCCAGACGGTGTTTGACGTGAGCTACGACCCGTGGCCGACGGCCCTGTCGACCGCCGCCGCGAAGGCGGGCGCGACGGTCATCTGCGGCAGGGAACTGCTGCTGCACCAGGCCGCCGCGCAGGTAGAGCTGATGACCGGCCGGCCGGCGCCGCTGGAGGCGATGCGGTCGGCACTGGCCGCCGCAGCTCCCGCGGCAGCCCCGTGAGCCCCGGCGCGTGTCAGTACGGTTGATTGGCCTCGAACACGCGGCGCGGCACGTCCACCAGCATCGTGGTGATCTGGTCCTCGGTGACGCCGCGCTCACGGACGTAGGGCAGCACGTCGTTATGAAGGTGCAGGTAGTTCCACTGCGCGAGCATCGCCAGCACGGACGGATCGATCCAGTCGATATAGCAGGCGGCGTCCTGCGAGAGCACCAACTGGCCCGCGTAGCCCCGCCGGCACAGCTCGACGAGGGTGTCGGCGCGTGCCTCGAACGTGGTCTCGACGTTCACCCCGAAGCGGTCCAGGCCGAGGATGAAGCCCGCCTCCGCGAGCTCGCTGAGATGCTCGACGTCCGTGGTGTCGCCGCTGTGCCCGAGCACGATGCGCTCGGGCAGCACGCCCTCCTGCTCGCACATCACCCGCTTGACCTCTAGACCGGAGCGGCTGCCGGGATGGGTGTGCACGGTGATCGGCGTGCCCGTGCGGCGATGGGCCTTCGCGACGGCCCGCATCACCCGCTCCACTCCCGCGGTGAGGCCGCCGGCGTCAATCGCGCACTTGAGCATTCCCGCGCGCACCCCGGTGCCGGCAATGCCGTCGGTGATGTCGCCGACGAACAGCTCGACCATCGGGTCGGGTAGGTCCAGCCCGACGATCGCGAGGCCGGGCCCGCGGTAGTGGAAGAAGAACGGCACGTCGGAGTAGGTGTAGCACCCGGTCGCCGCGATGATGTTGAGCTCCGGGACCCGTTCGGCAACCCGCTGGATCCGCGGCAGGTACCGGCCGAGACCGATCACGGTCGGATCGACGATCGTCGAAATCCCTTGTGCGGCAAGGGCTTTCAGCTTTGTGACGGCATCCTCGACCCGGGTGTCCTCATCGCCCCACTCGCTCGGGTAGTTCTGCTGCACGTCGGTCGTCAGCACGAAGACGTGCTCGTGCAGGTACGTGCGCCCCAGCTCGGCGGCGTCGACGGGGCCGAGCACGGTGGGAACCGGGGACATGGGCGGGCCTCCTGCTCAGCTGGCGGGTTCGAGGCGGACTATCACGGACTTCGAGGTGGGCGTAGCGCTGTCTTCGGCTGTCGAGTCGAGGGGCACGAGCACGTTTGCCTCGGGGAAGTACGC
>JAYTRE010000247.1:0-5575 GCA_043746395.1 Pseudonocardiales bacterium | reverse complement strand
CGGCGCGAGGTTGATGGATGCCGTCGACCCGGCACTGGTGGACACCGCCACCCGGGCCGTCCTCGGCGTCGACGGAATTCGGGAGGTGCGCGACCTGCGGATCCGCTGGATCGGGCACACCCTGCGCGCCGAGGTCGATGCCACCGTCGACCCGGGGCTCACTTTGGCGGACGCCCACGAGCTCGCCCACCATGCCGAGGCGCACCTCCTACATGACGTCCGCCGCCTCACCGCCGCGACGGTCCACACCAGCCCGGACGGAGCGCACCCCGCCACTGTGGCTGCGGGGTGAAGCCGTCAGCTCGGCGCGTCGTCCTGCGCTGCCGAGGCGGCGACGACGTCGAGTTCCGCCGGCAGGTGAACGATGAACTCAGTGTGACCGGGGCGGCTGCTCACCTCGATCGTGCCGCCGTGAGCGCCCACGATGGAATCGGCGATCGACAGCCCCAGCCCGGTGTGCGCCCCGGCGCGCGATCGCCCGCTGTCGGCGCGCACGAAGCGGCCCATCACCTGCGGCACCACCTCCGGGGGAATGCCCGGACCGTCGTCGCTCACGCAGAGTTCGACGCCGTCGCGGGTGCGGCGCAGCCGCGTGGTCACTGTGGTGCCGGCCGGGGTGTGGGCGCGAGCGTTGCTCAGCAGGTTGGCCAGCACCTGGTGCAGAGCGTGCTCATCACCGGTTAGGTACACCGGCTCCTCGGGCAGGTCCAGCTGCCACCGGTGCTCGCCAGCTGCGACCCGAGCGTCACCGAGCGCATCGAGGGTAAGGCGGGTGAGGTCGACCCGGTCCCGGGCGAGCGAGCGCCCGGAGTCCAACCGAGCCAGCAGCAGCAAGTCCTCGACAAGGCGCCCCATCCGGTAGGACTCCGAACCGATCCGGGCCAGTGCCTGACTGACCCCGGCCGGTAACTCGCCACTGGTGCGCCGGGCGTACTCGGCGTGGCTGCGCACGACGGCGATCGGGGTGCGCAGTTCGTGGCTGGCATCGGCAATGAAATGCCGCAGCCGGCCCTCGCTCGCGTGGCGTTGCTCAAGCGCCGCCTCGACGTGTTCCAGCATGTGGTTGAAGGCTTCGGTCACCTGACCCACCTCGGTGCTGGGGGCAGGGTTGGGGACAGGCCCCGGCATGACCACGTCCCCAGCGCCCAGCGGCAGGTCCGAGACCGCCAGGGCGGTACTGGCTACCCGGTTGAGAGGACGCAGCGTAAGGCGCACGCAGACCGCGGCAGCCACCGCGCTGATGCCCAGCACGCCGGTGAAGACGATCGCCTCGATCACCGACAGCCGGCCGATGGTCTCGTCGACGGGATACTCGGGCAGCCCGGTGAGCAGCAACTCGCCCTGGGCGCCGGCGACGACCGTAACGCGGTACTCGCCCAGCTCGGGCAGGCGGATGGTGCGGGGGGCCGGGCTGGCCGACATTGCCGCGATCACCGCCTGGTCCCCGGCGGATGGGGTCCGGTGGCCGGAACCGGCACCGACCACGCCGATGGCGGTGAGCTTTCCGCCGACGATGCGCGCCCCGAGCGTTCCCGGCGGTTGGCCGACGACGGTGTCGAAGCGAAGTTCCTTGCCCGCGCCGAACCCGGGGTGTTCAAGGGACTCGGAGTACCGCACCCCTGCTGCAGCGAGCTGCTGGTCCAGGCGATCCAGCAGGAACCGGTGCAAGGCGAACGTGGTCGCTGCCGCAACGATTGCGCAGCTGATGAGCACCAGGCCGAGCACCAGCGCAACCAGGCGGGCCCGCAGGCTCCACCGCCGGGCCCGCGCCAGTTCGGGCAACCACGCGCGTAAGACCCGGCCGAGGTCCCTGCTCACCCCGGCGCCTTGAGCACGTAGCCCACGCCGCGCACAGTGTGGATCATCGGGTCGCGCCCCTGGTCGAGCTTCTTGCGCAAGTAGCTGACGTAGAGCTCCACGACGTGCGCGCGGCCACCGAAGTCGTAACTCCAGACCCGGTCGAGGATCTGGGCCTTGGAGAGCACGCGCCGAGGGTTGCGCATGAGGTAGCGCAGCAACTCGAACTCGGTGGCGGTGAGCTCGACGAGTTCGCCGGAGCGGTGCACCTCGCGGGCGTCCTCGTCCATCGTCAGGTCGCCAACCGAGATCCGCGCCCCTCCGCTGGTGCGCGCGATCCCGGCCCGCCTGACCAGCCCGCGCAGCCGGGCCGAGACCTCCTCCAGACTGAACGGCTTGGTCACGTAGTCGTCCCCGCCGGCGGTAATGCCGGCGATCCGATCCTCGACCGAGTCGCGGGCGGTCAGGAACAGCACACATACGTGCGGATTGTCGGCGCGCAGCCGCCTGAGCACCTCGAAGCCGCTCAGGTCCGGGAGCATGACGTCGAGGATCACCGCATCCGGGGCGAATCGGCGCCCGATGCGGATCGCGCTGGCCCCGTCTGCCGCGGAACGCGCTTGCCAGCCCTCGAAGGTGAGCATGCTGGTCAGCACCTCGGCCAGGCTGGCCTCGTCGTCGACGACCAGCGCGCGAGGCGCGGTGCCGTCCGGGCGGAACAACGACTGACCGTCCGAGGTCGGGCGCGCTGGGTTCACAGTGCCAAGCATGCCCGCCGGTCGAGGGCTAACCTCGCGGTAGCTCTGCAGATCCTCTGTCGAGCGGCAAATGCACAGCTCGCTCAGAAGAAGAGCAGAAGCTGTGCCGTCATGCTGGTCGGATCCGACCGTCGAGCCTGGGAGTCGATTGCGTGCAGCGGCGCACTGGCGTGAGTGGTCGGCGTGGTGCTCGTGCCTGGGCCGCTTGAGGAAGCGAGGGTGGCAGGCGTGACCTCCGGGCGGGTCGGTGCCCAGATCGTGCTCCCGTTGCCGCCGTCCGTGGGCCCGGCGCCGTGGACTCGGCGCCCGCGAGCGTGGTTCATCGGCGGCGGCCTTGCCCTGCTTGCGGCCGCGGCCGCAGTCAGCGCGGCTACGGTCGACAGTGACGGTGGTTTCAATCTCGTCAGCCTCACTCGCTCGGTTGCCTCGGTCATCACGGGGCTGCGCTGGCAGTACACCGCGATCGTCATCGGCTTGGCCGCGGCGCACTATGGGGCCACGGCGATCGCAGCTCGGGCGGGCGCCGGTGTCCCCTTCCCTCTCCGCGAAATCTTCCTGGTGCAGCTCGCGGCGGCCGCCGCCAACCGGTTGACCCCCGCGGGGCTGGGGGGCTCGGCCGTCACCGCCCGCTACTTCACCCGCCGGGGGCTCGCCGCTCCCGCAGCGATCGGAGCTGTAGGAGCACTTGCCGTGCTGGGCGCAGTGGCCGATCTGCTTGTACTCTGCGGGCTCGTGTTCCTCGGCAGCTGGCTCGGCCTGCACGGGGCGGCGGGCGAGCTCACCGCGCTTACCGCCCACGTCGTGCACCTGCTCGGACCGGTGCGCTCACCCTGGCTGTGGCTGGTCCTCTCCGCTCTTGCCGCGGGTCTGGGCGGTGTGTGGGCGGCTCGCCGGCGCCCTGCCCGTCGCGGTGACTGGGGACGCGTGTGGCAGCCGATCCGACGTCTGGCCCATCAGCCTGGCGCGTTGGCGACGCTGGTCCTGGCCTCGGGAGCGACCACCCTCGTCCTCGCGTTCGCGTTCGTCGCGACCACGGCGATGGTGCCCGGGCCCCAACCCACGGCGGGGCTCGGCGCGCTGCTCATCGCGTTCATGCTCGGCGCCGCCGCGGGCTCGGCCGTGCCGGTCCCCGCCGGGCTCGGCTCCACCGAAGCCGCCCTGATCGCGGTGTTGATCAGCGTTCACATCCCCGCGCAGCATGCCGTCGAAGAAGTTCTCATCTTCCGGTTGCTGACGTTCTGGGCGCCCGCCGCGGTCGGCATCCTCGCGACGCGGGCGCTGTACCGCAGCCGAGCCCTGTGATCGATGACCCCGATGCCTCGGCCCCCCAGGTAGCGTACGTAGCGGCCGCACGGCCGCCCTATAGTCGCGGAAGGCTGGGATATCGCAGTGGTCGTCGACGTGCACGCGATCGCCGCACCACCGCGCCCTAGCGGCGAAACGGGCACCCGTCCGGCGTGGTCTGTGCTGGGCCCGACGCTCGTCGCGCTCTGCGCCGCCACCGCGTTCGTCGTCGTCCATCCTCCCGTCGGAGATCTGTGGGCAGCCCGGGCACGCCAGTCTGCAGCCGGCCACGGCGTAGGGCTGACGTACTGGTTCTCGTGGTTTGGCGGAGGTTCGGCACCCGGGTCGTACTCGGTGCTCTCGCCCTACCTCTCGACGCTCTTCGGGGCGGCCGGACTGGGTGCACTGGCCACAGTCGCGATCACCCCGCTGTGCTGGTGGCTGCTGCGCGGGACGAGCCACCCGCTCGCCGCTACCTGGGCGGCGACGATCACGACGGGGTTCAGCTTGTGGAGTGGCCGCATTCCCTTCGCGCTGGGGACTGCAGTCTCGCTAGCCGCGTTCATTGCGGTGCGCAGCAGACGCACCGGCGTGGCAGCGGGCTGGGCCGTGCTCACCGTGCTCGCCTCGCCGGTCTCCGGTGCCTTTCTCGCCTTGGGCCTGCTCGGGACGGCCCTGCACTGCCGCTCGCACCGGGCGATCAGCGTGACTACGATGATCACCGCCACGGGCAGCCTCGCTGCCGTCGCGTTGCTCTTCGGCATGCCCGGGCCCGAGGGGTTCACCGCGCTTCAGGCGCTGCTGAGCGTCGTGGCGCTGTCGCTGTTTCTGCTGACTCGCCCCCCGGCCTATCTCCGCACGGTGATCCTGATGTCGATCGTCGTGTGCCCGCTGCTGGTCCTGATCCCCAACGGGATGGGCTCCAACTTTCAACGGCTCATCTGGATCTGTCTGCCCGTGGCCGTCATCGCGACCGGGGCCCGGCGGCTGGCGACGGTGCTGCTTCCCACCTGCCTGGCCATCTGCTCCGGCGCGATCGGGACCGTTCAGGACCTGGGCGTCGCCCGCGACGTGACGTCGAACCCGTCGTACTACGCGCCGTTGGCGCGCGAGCTGGACACCATCAAGGACCTGACGAACTACCGCGTCGAGGCGGTTCCGGACGGCACCCACGCCGCCGCGTTCACCCTGCTCGGGCACGCGATGCTCGCCCGCGGCTACGAGACCCAGGCCGACAACGCCCTCAACGCCGTGCTGATGTCGACCAAGGACCTGAACGCGGTCACGTACAAGATCTGGTTGAACAACAACGCCGTCGGCTACGTCGCAATCGATCACGCTGGCCTGTACCCGAACCCCGAATACAACCTTGTCGCGAAAGGGCATCTGCCCTACCTGACACCGGTCTGGACGAATCCCGACTGGACGCTGTACCGGGTCGCGAACGCCACCCCGATCGTCGCGGCTCCCGCCCGGATCCTCGACGCCGACCAGTCCCACCTGACGATCGACGTCCCGCAGGCGGCGACGATCCCCGTCCGCGTGCGGTGGTCGAGGTTTCTCACCGCCACGGGGCCGGCTGGCACCCCCGATGCCAAGCTCACCGCGGACGGCCAGGGTTGGACTCTGCTGACGGTGGCCAGCCCTGGCCGCTACGTGCTGCACGGTTAGCGGGTTCGGTTACTCCCGGGCGAGCGTCAGGACCTGTTGCGCCAGATGAGGCGGTGCACGCCGAG
>JAYTRE010000246.1:0-19888 GCA_043746395.1 Pseudonocardiales bacterium | reverse complement strand
TCGCAAGGGCGGCGAGGACGTTCGCGATCCCACTGCCGCCCCGCCATCAGGTGGATGATCTCGGACCACTATCCGGGATGCCAGCCGCCGAGCCGGTGCGTGTCACGACCGCACAGTGTCGCTCAGGGGGCCGGCATACCCATGGTCGAGGCGTGAGTGCTGAGCAGTGAGAACGGGGGCACCAGGTCGATGCCATCGGGATTGTTGAGGTACCCGGGCGCACTTCCGGCCGAACCGGTGACGCCGTACTGCCACACGATGCGGTTGGTCCGTGGATCGACGACGATCACGCGATGGTTGTAGTCGTCGTTGAGAATGACGTCCCCGTTGGGCAACGGCAGGGCCAACGACGGATGATTGAGCGCATCCGGTCCGGATCCCTGGAATCGCCAGATCGTGTTGCCAGCCTTGTCGAAGATCACGACTTGGCCAGCTTGGCTGTAGTCGGCGGTGAGGTAGCGATCGGGACCGATCTCGTTGGTGTCGGACGGGTAGGACACGCCGGGCGGGTGCATCGACCAGTACACGGTGCCATTGAGGCCGATCTCGTTGAGCCAGTCCCCGTTGATCTCGGTGATCAGGTAGTGCCCGTTGGTCATGGGGAACATGCCGTTCGGGCTGCCCCAGCGATAGGGCGGATCGTGCAGGCACGCCGTCGTCGTGCGACCGATGACCTGGGCGGGCTGATGCTGACCTCGCCGGATGAGCAACAACCTGCAGTTCATGATGTCGGCGGTGATGATGTCACCGTTCGGAAGCAGCATGGCGTCGTCAGGGTTGCTGAGGTGATTGTCCTGCATCCCCGGCTCGCCGGGGACGCCGTAGCGGTACACGATGCGGTGTTGCGCGACGTCGATGAGCGTTATCACCGCCTGATCCTCTTGCGTGGCGATGATGTATCGGCCGTCGGCGCTGAAGAACGCGTCGTCAGGGATGAAGAAGGTCTGACCGGGGGCGAGATCACCCGGGCGAGGGAATTGCCAGCGAATGCGCCCCTGCGGGTCGACCACGATCAGCCGATTGTTGAACTTGTCCACGATGAGCAGCGAGGACGGCAGCACTGACGGGTCCGACCCGGCACGCAGATGTCCCACAGTGCCCGCTGCGACCGGAGCAAGCCAGGGTGCGGCCACCGCCAGCGGGGTGGCCGCCGAGGTGGGTGACGGCCGAGCTGAGCGGGTTCCGGTGGAGGCCACGATCCGGCGCGACGGTGACGACGACGGCGCGACGACCGTCGTCCCCGCCGATTTCGGCTCGTTTCGCGTGACCACGGCGGCAATGGTGACGACTGCAAGGATGACCCCGCTCACGACCACGAACGACGGTGCGGCCCGTTGTCGCCGCGCCCGATGTCGGCGTGTCACGATGTTCCTCCTCCTGCGCGCGCGGTGAGTCGTAGTCGCACGACGCTTGCCATAGTGGCCCCGTTCTCACCACCGACCAGGTATCCGACCCCGCTGAGCACCGCGCTCCCCGCGTCATGCACGACTGACGGAAGCCGCCCGACCAGCGTTAGCCGCCCGGTCACGGTATCGAACCGACGCACCGCGTCGGTCGGACCGGATGCCGCAATCCCCCCACACAGATAGATCTGCCCGCCGAGCACTAGTGCACTCGAGTCGGAGAGGGTGGCAGGAAGGTGCCCCGCGATGACAACGTTACCGCTGTTCAGATCGATACGCTGGATGACGCTGGTCGAGCCAGTTGAGGTCTGCCCGCCGAATACCCAGATGGCGTCACCGACTGCGGCGACTGCCGCATATCGTACCGGCACCGGCAGCGTCGCGATGGGAGTGAACTGCATTCCGTCGGTGGTTTTCAGCACCGCCGACGCCAGCACGGATCCGTCGTAGCCGCCCAACACGTAGGCAGCTCCACCCGACTGCACCGCCACCAGATCCGAGCGGGCTGACGGTAGCTGCCCCCACACGTCAGCCGGGCTAGTGCCGCGCAAGCGCTGGACGGTCGCGACGCTGTTCGCGCTGCCCCCGCCGAACACGTATCGGCTGCCGCCCAGCACCACGCCAGCCGCGTCGTGAACGGCAACCGCCAGCGGACCTTCGGCGCGGACAGCGCCACTGACCGCATCGATGCTGTAAACGGCGTTGGTCGTGATGTCACCAGTGGCGAGGCCGCCGACGATCTCGAGATCAGGACCATTCGGCAGCACCACTTCCCGCGACAGCGGAGCGGGCAGGCTCCACTGCAGTGCGGTGATCTGCAGAGTGGGCGCCGGTGCGGCCGCGGCCGAGCGGCTCTGCGACGCGACGGTGGGGCCGACCGGCTGCGTGGACACCCTCGGCGTGCTCGACGGGTGCGGAACTCGGGCCGAGGACCCGCAGCCGCCGAGCACCAACGCAGCGATCAGCAGGCTCAGTGCACCGGACCAACGCGACGGCCGGATTGCCAGCGCGAGTCGCAGACCGTTCTTGGCCACCACCGGCACAGTGTCAGTTACCACTCTGGGAGCGGTAGCCGACCCAGGCTGTCGCCGTCGGCGTGAACACGGCCGCGATGCCGACCCCGACAACCAGGGCGGTCGCCAGCGCGACCGCCCGACCTGCCCGCCGACGAGCCGCTGCATCATTAGCCGACGATCGCAGTTCGCGCACACTGGTGGCGCCGGCCTCGCGGAGATGGCCCAGGACGTGAATGGTCATGAGCACGATCCAGATGATGAAGCTCGCCTGGTGCGCGGTGAGCAACAGCCCGGCGTTTCCGGGACGCACAGCGAGCAGCCCGATCCCGGTACCGAGCACCAAGACACTGCTGAGGATCACGAGCGGTCCGAGCAGACGCAAGGCGGGGGCGGGCGGTCCCCGGCGCACGTAGGCCGGCCGGCCTGAGTAGTACCGCGCAAACCGATAGATCGTGCTCGCACATTTCAGCGCAACGGGGCCCACCAACATGAAACCGATGAACACGTGCAGCGTGATCAGTCCGCGGATCTGCAGGATGGTGATGCCCTCGACGAACAGCAAGACGATGAGGATGACACCGTTGACGGCGGTGAGTCGGGAATTGCCCTCGACTCCCGCGTCCTCCCGCGCGGCTGCCACATCCGCTGAGCGCGAATGGCCGGCTCGTTGCTGAGTGGGTCTCATGCGGCGGCCCAGCCACTTGTCGACCAGGTGGTGCCGTCACAGCAAACGGCGAATGCCTGGTGATCGGGCAGGTCCTCGACCCATGCACGGGCGGCCGAACCCATGGCGAACGCGGCGGTGGCGTAGGCATCAGTCACGCCCAACCGCCGGCCCACGAGCGTGATGCTGGCGAACTCGTCCGGCGGGCGACCGGTATGTGGGTCGAGAACGTGGGCGCCGCGCTCGGCGGTGCCGGAGGTCGCGACGGCAACGCCGCTGCCGATCACCACGCCAGCAAGTTCGCCCGCCTGCAGGGGATGGGCGATACCGATGCGCCACGGCTGGCCGTCGGAGACGTCACCGACGCACTGCACGTCTCCCCCGCCGTTGACGCAGTGGCTTGTCGACCCGGCCGCGACGAGCAGGTCGCTGGCTCGCTCGATCGCCCAGCCTTTGACCAGACCGGACGGTTCGAGAACACCGGCCGGGTACATCGAGAAGTAGCCGTCGGTCTCGCTGGCAAGTCGGGCGCCCGCGTCGAGAACTTCGGCGACCTCCGGCGGGCAGTCCCCGAGCGTGCATTCGCCGCGGCCCAGGCGGCTGATGTCGCTGTCGGGGCGATAGGTAGAAAAGATCGAGTCCACCCAGTGCAACCAGCGGATGGCGTCGTCGATGGCCACGTCGTCGAGGCCGGGCGGGCGGACGTCGAAGGAGAACACGGTGCCCATGCACTCGACGACGCGATGCTGCGCCGTGGCGGAGCGGCTCATTTGCTGCCTGCCTGGTCCAAGGCGCGCGCGCCTGCCGTGGCAGTAGTGGACTCCGCCGGAGTACCCGATCCTGGAGGTGCCCCACTTGCGGCCGGCCCAGCTGGTGTCGACGTCGAAATGGCGACAGGCAGACCCGCGGAGGGCAGGTCACCGGCCGCGGCGATGGGGTGGCCTCGGGACTTGAAGCTCAACAGGGCGACCAGCCCGAGCGCCGTGCCAATGATGGAGAGCGATACTCGTTTCATCGTGACCGATCCTAGAACGCGAACGATTCGTGATGGATGTGGCGGGGCGGCACGCCCATCTGCCGCAACGGCAGCTCGGCGGCCATCATCATCGGCTCGGGCCCGCACAGGAACACGTCGCGCTCGAGCAGCAGCGGGATGAGCCGGTGCAACTTGGGCGCCCACAACGGATCGCCGGCGCCTGGCCCGGGGGCTCCGAGCAGGTAGTGCACTTCCGCGCCGCGTTGGCGGGCGATGTTGAACAGCGCTCCGCACGGTTGCGGCTGTCAAGCAATCTCCAGTCTCGCCGGTGTCGGATTGCTCCAGGATCCGCCGCTGCGTTCTGCAAACACTCTCAACAACCTGTGAACCAGCTAGGTCCAGATCCCAGATTCAGGGGAATTCAGTAACTTTGCGCCCCCTTGCAAACCCTCATCTGCCCAACGGGTGTCAGCGCGTAACCTGGCCCACGCGCCAAATGCCGACCACGGAACGTGGCGGCTTCCGACACCGGCACCAGCGCCACTGGCCCCCGCCGAAGGGAAACGTGTGGACGCCCAGGCACACCGTCAACGGGACCTGCGCCCTGAACCTGGCGCCGGCCAGCTAACGCAGCGACGTCTCGACCGCTGGGGAGCTCGCGGCCCGGTGCCTGGGTGCTCAGCACTGTGCCGATAGCGGCAAGCGCGATGGTCGAGCACTCCAACGCCCAGCTGAGCCCAACCGGGCGCACCTTACGCTGGGGTGCAGGGCTCGCGCTGGTGGTCCTCACTGGGCTGCATCCTGCCTACAGTGTCGACGCCGCCGGCGAGCTGTACCGCATCTCCTCATTTCGGTATTGGCTTGCGGTGCACCTGGCGCTCCTGGGCGTCATGGCGGCCTTCGACATTTCGCTGCTGAGCTGGCCCGGCCCCCGGGCTGGCCTGTGCTGGCGGCTCAGGCAGCTCGGCGTGGCGGTGCACCTGACTGCCTACAGCGCGTTTCTCGGGATCGACGGCATTGCCGGTGGGCTGCTCGCGCAGTTCGGAGCCGGCGCTGGGACGCAGTCGCGCCAAACTATGACGGCCGCGATCGCCGTACTGTTCGGCTCTGGGGTGGTCCTCGGTCTGGCGTTACTGGCCGGTGCTGGATGGCTACTGGCAGCACTGGCGCTGCTGGCCCAGCTCGCCGGCCACGCACGACTTCTGCCGGCTGCAGGACTGCTGCTCGCCGCGTTGCTGGTGCTGAGCTACAGCCACAGCCCGCCGGTCGGGCCGGTGGGTGCCCTGCTCGCAGTCGCGGCGTGCGCGGCATTGGATCTCGCGGGTCGGCGCCCGCGCTGATCCGCCGCGGCACTCACGCCGATGGCGCACAAGCTGCGCCGGCCGGCTCCGGCAGTGCCGGGATCGCGCTTTTGGCCGGGTAGATCTGGTTGTCCCGCAGCGGTGCGCCGCCGATCACCGCCCGGCTGAGATACTCCCCGGGAACCAGCCCGACGACCGAGGCGGGCAGTAAGTTCCTCCCACGATCGCCGCCCACCGGTACGGCGGCCAGCGTGACATCCATGGCGGTGAGCCGGTGCCCGGACGCCAAATCGTGGGTAACGACCACAACCACCTGGCGGGGTTGAGTAACCTGCACCGCCCAGCCCAGACCCGACAGGATGCCCACGCCGCCCAGCGTGACCACGCCGGCCAGCACCGATCTGAACAGCCGCACTGACATAGTCACTGCAGCGCTCCCTCCGGCTGAAGTGCCGCGAGCAACTCGCGCAAGGCCTGCTCGCCGGCTCCGCTAACCCCGCCGACGAACCGGACCGTCCCGTTGATGGCAACCGCCGGGCAGGCCAGCAACCGGTGCTGCGCGGCCACCTCCGGGTGCTCGGCGAGGTCCACCTCGTGCACCACCACATCGGGCAACCCCGCTGCCACCCGGTTCAGCAGCCTCCGCACCGGTCCGCAGGCATCGCAGCCGGGCATTGTGAACAGTTCGACGGTGTTCACCTGTCACCTGCCATGGATGCGGCGGGCAGGGGGCGGCGGCGGCGTATGGCGCTCACGCCGAGCAGCGCGGCGGGTAAGGCGAGCAGTGCCAGGAACAGCCAGGGCGCCCACCACAACCGGGCAGGCAGCGGTCCCCCGCCAGGGTCGATTTCCTGCAGCGCAGACCCGCCGAGGGCGGCCAGCGCGTGGTTCCAGCCGGCATGGATCACGGTGGCCTCCCACCAGGCGTGGGCCAATGCCATGAACACCACGATGCCCGCACCCAGGACAACGAGGCACACGCCGGTGGCACGCTCCACCGTGGCGCGGTGGCGCAGCACGGCACGGGTGGCGTCGACACCGAGCAGGGCGGCGAGTGCCACTGCGAGGACCGGAGTCACCCGGCCGAGTCCCTGCGTCAGGCCCACAGCAGCGCCGTAGGCGGGACTGTCGGAGGTGGCCACCCCTCCGAGCAGCAGATACCACGCCGGGCACGGGCACCCCACTCCGGCGTTGCCAAGCAGCAGGCCCATCCCGAACGTGGCCAGCACCCCGCCGCGTCCGGCGAGAAACCGCGGCAGCGGACCCCGGTACGCGGGGATCCGCCACGGGACGACACGCAGCGAAGCCATGCCGAAGGCATACGCGGCTACCCCGCCAACCAACCACATCCCCCGGGTGAGGGTGGTAATCCCCACGTAGTGCCCGATCACCGCGACGAGCATGCCGTAGCCGGCCAGGGTGATCGAAACCCCAGCGCCGAACGCCAACGCCATGCCCAACCCCTGGCGTAGCGAGCGCTGCAGCACCAGCGGGACGATGACCAAGACCATCGGAAGTGTGCAGGGCAGGACGAGCATCGTCATGCCCGACAGGTAGGACACCACGAGACCGGTGCCCCGCACGGCTCCGTTGCTGGCGGCGTACAACTCGGCGGATACGACCGCTGCTAACCCAGCCGTGCCCAGCACCACCGCGCCGGCCACCCGGCGCTGGGCCGCCGCCTCAAGCATGGCTGGCCCAGGCGTACCGCGTTGGCGCCAGGCCAACGGGCTGCTTACCCACCTTGATTACCTTAAGTAGAGTGAGGTTCTTGGTGTCGATAACAGCCACACTGTTCGTGCCCTCCAACGAGACGTACAACGCGTTGCCGTGATAGGAAAATGCGCCGACCCGCGGCTGACCGCCGGCGGGCAGTTCGATATTTTTCACCACCGTGAACGTCGAGGTATCGATGACGCTAACCTCGGAGGACTTCCTGTCCAGCACGAAGTCGTACCGGTTGTCCGGACTGAACTCGTCTGTGTGCGGTCCGAGCCCAAGCCCGCTGGCCTGGTCGAGAACCTTCAGCAATTTAGGGTGGGTGGGGTCGGCCAGGCTGAGGTAGGCCACCTCACCGTTTCCCTTGCTACCCTCGACTGCCCAGATCTTTCCGTCCCAGGAAACCGTTCCCATAAACGCCTTGGGCACGGGACTGGCAGCCAGATATACAGTTGCCCCCGATGCCAAATCGATAACCTGCAGCTTGCTCTTGTACAAGTCAGGGATAAACGCGTACTTGCCCGACGGATCAATGCTCACGTCGCATAAGCCGACCTTGCCCGGAATGGTGATGGACCGGGTGACGACACCGAATTCGCGGCTGGCCGGATCCATGTTCACCCATTGCAACTGGTCGGTCTCTCGGGCAACCATGATGCCAGTCTTGCCGTCGGGCAGCATGGCGGTCCACAATCCCTTGGCCGCTGCCAGCGGGATGGTCGCGACGGGCTTGAGGTCCTTGTCCCGCAGGATTGTCACCTTGCCTGGCTGGGGCAACATCAGGTAACCGCTCTGCAGGCCCCATTGGTTGGACGGGTACAGACCGTAGGCAGAAAATGGCACAGTCTGGACGACCTTGACTCGCTGGCTGGAGGGGTCGATGACGCTGATTGTGTTGTCGCCCTTGTTGAACACATAAATCAGATCAGGTGACGGGGTCTGCGCTCCCTGGCCGACCGAGCCGACCTTGCCGCCCGCGCAGCCACTCAAGATGGCGGTCGACCCGATGGCAGCCAACGCCACCCCCGCACGTATCCACCGACTAGCCATGGGATTTGCCCTCCTGCTCGTGGATGTATTCGATGGAAACCGCGACGCCAATGAGGTCATGTCGCCGGTGTAGTGCGCCCGGCAGGCGGGTGGGGCCAGGGCGAATAGACAACCGGACCGGGGCCGCCAGCCACGGTCAACAGTCGTCGGCCCTCCTCCCTGGTACCGGCAAGAGCAACCAAGATCGGTTCCTGACCACCGGCAGAGAGCAGCCCGCGCAGAAGTGGATCATCGACGGCACCGATCACGACAAGTGTGGTCGGATGGGAGGACTCAGAAGGACAAGACATGTTTGTACCTCCGGAGGCGGTCCGCTAGGTCAGCGGCGGGCACGGTGCTGACCCGCGGGTCGACGAAGGTCGCTAGCAGCGGGATGTCCGATAGATCGAGGGTGTCCAGCTGGAGCGCGATGTCTTCGGTGTCGGGCAGCGAGTCGGCAAGCAAGATCACCTCGATTTCGTTGTCGGACAGCGGCAGCGCGCCGGCCGTCCGGAGTCCTTCGACAATCCGCTCAGGGCGAACCAACACTGCGACTACTTCTTCACCCGGGGCTGGGCCGGTCATCACAGGCTCACGACGCGGGCAGCGTCTTGCACCATCATGGCGTTGTGGTACTGCCCTGCCATGGACACCCGAGCGGAGGTCTGCACGCCCAGCCGACGGGCGCTGAGGTCACACGCGGCGTAGCTGCCTTCGGGTAGTCCCTCAACCCAGCCGATGTCACTGAGCAGGCCAACGGCTTCATCGGTGAAGAAGACCCGGAACGCGATGCCCAACTGTGCCGCCTGCTCGAGCAGTCCCTCCAGCAGTGGTCGGCTGGCGGCGCGGGTCACCATCACCCCTAATGGCCCGGTCTGGAAGGCATCTCGCAGCTGCTCATCGATGACTACACCACCCTCCTGCGCCGCCATCAGCACCCCCCAAAGCCGGCAGTCTTGTGCCCGGGCGTGGTGCCACCTGCAGCAGGCGGGGTCCCGGCGTTGACCCCGAAAAACGGGGGCGGAGCCTGGTTGAGGAACGCAGACCCACGCAGGGCGACGTAGAGCGGTGAAAGTAAGGCAGCAACCGCGACGACAACGATGAGCATCCGGATGACCAGTACCAGCCGCGGCGTGCCCCCTGCCTCGGTCGGGGCCGTGGCTGCGGTCATGGCCGGCCTCCGGGGCGGCCGGCGAGTTGGCGCTCTTTGCGGATGTAGAGCTTCCAATCACTGGTCGTTCGGACGGTATGCAGGTGCACCGCACCGATATCGTCCATGATCGTCGGCACCAGCTCGGGCGACGAGGGATTGTCGACGACCAGCTCCAACACGTCCCCGACATTCATTTCCCGCACCACCGCACGCTTGGTCATCAGTTGGGGACGCGGGCACATTTCGCCGCTGCAATCGAGCACCTTGTCCACCTGAATCCGTCCCAGAACTGGCAGCTGCACTACCCGATCGCCGGAGTCGGCCCGGGCTGGGGCGGGTATGACGGTGATCACCGACAGCGAGCTGGGGACGCTCCCGGTCGCACCGGCGGCTTCGTCGGGGCGGGCGGGGGTAGACGCGCGGCCGGCCAGGGCAGCGGTATGGGCCGAGCGCTCCACCCGCAGCAGTCGCTTGTAGATGAGCAAAAGAACGGCGACCTGAGCGGCACCGGCGAGCAACACTGCCACCGGACCCCACACCGGGCCAAACGCTGATCGGATCGTCATTGCGTTGAACGAGCCGAACGACAGGATCGACAGGTTCGGCGTGGTGGTCTGCAGATAGTTCGCCGCAGGCCAGCGCAATACGTTCCACAGCTCGGAGAACAAGAACATTCCGACGAACGTGTAGAGCAGCGCCCACATGGCCAGCACGCTGCCCTCTGCGCTACGGATCCAGACGCTGACGGTGCACGCGCCGCCGAGCACCATCCCGATGCCGAACAGGAACAGACCGAGAACGGTGAAAGCGCCAGCGACGATGTTGATCGGCTGACCGACGTTAAGAGCCTCGAAAATGGTGAACATCGCCGTGATGATCATCATGGCTGCGAGCAGTGGTTTGGTGTTGCGAAAGCTCTTGAACAAGATGGCATCGCGGATAGCCGAGGCGTTGCACCACCGCGACCGCTGGATCAGGAAGCCGACGATGAAGGCGAAGACGAAGGTTACCGCGTCCCCGGTGCCCTTGCTGGGCAGCGTGCCTGCCTTCGGAAAACCGTTCAGCCCTGGGTAGGCCGAAGGCGCGGTGCGGGAGCCGACGAGTAGAAACAGCCCGACCAACACCACCGCGGTGGCCACGAGCAGACCCAGCGCGAACAACCCGCTGCGCGCCGGCCGAGTGGCCGAACCGGCTCGTGCTCGGGGGACAGAAGCTGCGATTCCGCAGTCGGTTCCGACGGTTGTTGCCATAGTCAGACTCCCACAATTCGTGCATAGATCTTGGCGCCGACGTACCCGCCGACCACGATTCCCAGAATCGCCAAATAGCCAGCCAGGTTGAGACCGGTGGCGGTACCAAAGAAGGTGCTGACATTGCAGATGAACGACAGCCTGATCCCGATACCCATCAAGAGTCCGCCTACTGCGCCGAGCAACCACTCGGTTTTGGCCGCCGGCATCCGAAACTTGAAATCGCCCCCCATCACCGCTCCGAACAACCCCCCGGCAAATAGCCCCAAGCTGATCCACAGCTTCCAATACAACGGGTCGATGTAAAAGACCTGCCCATTCCAAAACGGCAGGCCGGACAGCAGCTTGTTACCTAGCCCGGCGTACGCCAGTAGCCCGGCGATCTCGGTCTCGCCGCCGCCCACCGTCCACGGTTCCATGATCAGGTAGAAGAAGCCGACCAGCACACCGATGATCACCATGGCGTACATGGGAGGGATCGGCTGGCGGAATATGCGCCAGAATTGGTCGGGTTCCGGTTGCACCTGCCGATCCATCTCCGATTCGACTACCGGGGTCTGCGCGTGCTGCTGAATCGTCGTCATGCAGATGCCTTTCTGGTTCGTGGCTCGCGCTCAAATGGGGGGTGTTGCCGCGGCTGGCACCGCCGCGGCGTAAACGGAATCCATCACCTGGTTCGCGGCCACGGTGGCTCGCAGTGTGGCCAGATACCGATCGAGCTGCCCGCCTGGCAACACCGCCAATAGGTACTCGTCCTCCACGCCGGTGAACCGGCGCAGTCCGGCGCAGCCCAGCGAGGCAGCCACCGCTCCCGAACCTTCGGCCAGCGGCAAGGCGGCGCAGCCGGGCCGGCCGGTGAAGCTCAGCCCGCCACCGTGATCCCACTGCACGGCACCGGCCGCTTCGCCGAGCAGCATCGCCGCCCGCGGGCTCACCCACAGCACGACCAGGTCCGGCTCGACCGGATGGGCGGCCAGCGGTCCGTAGAGCACCCCCCCGGAGCAGCCAGACCGCGTAGGCAGCGCGGCAGCCTCGCCCGGGTGGAGGTAACCCGATCCGGTCATCGTCGCCAGAGTGGAGCCCAGCCGCGCCTGGGCGTCGTCGTCGAGCGGGATGCCGAGCACGACCGCACCGACCGCGCATCCGAGGTGGGCCTCCCGGGGGGCGAAGAAGGTCTCCTGTTCGGCGTGCCGCCAGAAGGAGCAGGCAGACGGCGCGACCTGCTCCCGGACAGCTCCGCCGGGCGGCGGTTGGTCCACGAAGGACAACCGACTGGGGGATGAACCAGTCGCAGCAGCTCGCGTAGTTCAGCGGCGGATTGCACCCAGCTGGACTGGTTGGTCATGGTGATGGTCGGCATGGCTAGGACGCCGACCACTTCGGATAGATCCTGGCAAGTGGAATCGCCTGGGTCCAGCCCCACGAATTGGCCAGATACATAGTGCCGCCGACGATGACCGGGTTCACGATTCCGTACCGGCCCCCGCCGACCGCCGTGCCCAGCACGACTCCAGTGGCTGGGTTGATGGCATATAACTTCGGACCGGCCGCCAACCACAGCACGTTGTGATAGAAGACTGCGCCGCCGCGTCCAGCCCCGGCAGGTCCGGCGCCAGGGATCTGCATTTTCCACAGCACGACGCCATCTGATTCGCGCAATGCATAGAACGTGCTGGTGGCGGGGCTGCCCAGGTACACCACGCCCGCGTGGATCATCGTGATGCCCGCCTTGTACGCCGGCGGTGAGGAGCCGCGACCTAGCTTGGTCTGCCAAACCGGCTGCCCGGTGTCAGCGCTAACCGCGAAAACCTCCAGATCCATCGTCTTGGTGCTGGGCTGGGCGTCGACGACCGAGTCCTGAATCACGAGGTGCGAGGCAGTATCCACCGACGGAGAGTTGTCACCCATCCCGGTGTTGGCGACCCCGGTGACGGTCGCCTTCCAGACCACCTTCCCGGTATCTGCGTTGATGCCGTACAGGTAGTTGGGGTCGCTGAAACCGACGTAGACCATATTCCCGGCCACCGCGGCTGAGGACATGCTGTCGAAGCCGCCGACCTTGGTCGACCACCGCGTCTTGCCGGTGTGGATGTCTAGTGCGAGCACCTGTCCGTCACCGGTGCCCTCGAACACCACGCCGTTGCGGTAACCCACGCTGGCCATATCTTCGCCCAGGGTCGGCACGCGCCACAGTTGCTTGCCGGTCTTCTGGTCGAAGCCATAGATCGCAGCCCAACCAAGCCCGCGCACGGTTGGCTGCTGGTGGGCATATTTCATGACTGCCGAAAATGAGAAGCCTGTGTCGCCAACCCCGGCGACGACGACCCCGTCTGCCACGACCGGGTTGCCCATGAAGGCGTTGTCACCTTGCGCACGCCACAGCTGCCTGCCGGTAGCGGCATCGATCGCGTAGAGGAAGTTCAGGTCGCTTTCGCTGTAGATCACTCCCCCAACGGCCGTCACGCCGACCGAGTCGCCGAGAAATTGAGTGGTCTTCACGGGGGCACCGCGTGCACCCAAAACAGATTGATCTTTCGCGGGTGCGTCCAGCGGGATGGCTCCGACCTGTTTGAAGTTCCAGGAGTACCCGGCCATGAGTTTTTTGTTCGATGAGTCGGTGGGGAAGACCGCATTGTGGTCAGGACCGCCGGCATACATCGGCCAACTCGAGGGGAAGCCGGAAGTATGCCGATCCTCCCTGTCCGATGTTGCCGATGAGCTCGGCGACGTGTACGCGACCAGCAGCACCGTTGCCAGCGTGACCGCGGTCCCCACCGCCAGTAGGCGGCGCCGATGTGATTGGCTCAATGTCTACCCCAAGGTCTGAGCGTCCGGATCAACCGGATCGCGCGGCCATCCAGTCCCCGCCGAATCAGCGGGGCTGAATGCGCAGTCAAGGCGATGGGCATGTTTAGATTCCATAGACACGGCGTTGGACTTCTCCCAACGTTCAGGGTGGCGCTTGTGCCACGCGTGTTTCCAGCTGGTTGCAACTCGCGAACACGGGCTAGCGCCGCGCTGCCGCGCAGGCATACCGCCCCCGGGCAGGACAGCGCCGCCGCGGGTTGGACCGGTGGGAGGCGTTCCACCGACCGACCAAACCGTCGCTGACCCGTTGCGTCGCCACGAGGGCGAGGCGCTGCGCCCGCACGCGAATCGCTGCTGCTAGTCCCGCGAGCGGTTCTGGGGTCAATCGGGCTGCTGGTGCTGGTGGCGGCCACCCGGCCACGGTGGCCGACTGAGATCCTGCCGCCGATGCTGCTGCTCGTCGGTGCGTCCTGGCATGGCCGTCGTCGCTTGCGTCGCGACCTGTCGCCACGCCAATTGCGGCTATTGTGACTACCAGTCTCGCGGCCGGCGTGTGCCGCGCTCGTCGTCGTAGCGGCCCTGCCAACCAACCCGTTCAGCCCAGCCGCGATCGTTGTTCCACCGGTGGTCTTCGAAGCCGTTCTGAAATCGGGACGGATGGGGCTCTTGGTGGCCGGTACCGTGCTTCTCGTCGCGGTGGGATTGCGGGCGGCCGAGCGGAGCACCCTATACGGGGTGCCGCCCCGCTACCCGTTGATCATGCTCAGCGTCAGCGTCAGCGTCAGCGTCAGCAGCCCGCTGGCCGGTCTGGCCATGGCGCTTCGAGCCGAGCAGCGGGCTCGGCAAGCGACGGAAGCTGAACGCGACCGAATCCGACTCGCTTTCCGAGATACCGTCAAAATGGCCTTACCCAACGCCGGCGGAACTGGCACGGTTGACCGAAGCTACCTCGATAGCTTGGTGCAGCCAGCCTGTCACGAGGCCCAGGTCGGGCCCGACGTTGGGCGCCGGCTTGCCCAGCTATCGTGCCCTGACCCCGGGTTCGCAGCCCTGACCCGCCGGGAACGGGAAATCCCCTTGCCCGTGGCGGGCGGGCTGTGCGATCGGGAGATCGCACAGCAGTTGGTGGTTTGCGCTGACACCGTTCGGGTCCACATCTCGAACGCGATGGCCAGGCGGCGAACTGCTTGAGCACAGCGTCGCGCGCCGCATCATCCACCTACCGCCGCTGATCTGGCTGATTGCGACGCGGCGAGGAGCACAATCGGCGCGTGAGCACTGATTCTCGCTGGATCGACAGCATGCCGGAGATCTACGACCGGGCCCTCGGACCTGCGATCTTCGCGCCGTTTGCGGCGCATCTCGCGACCATGGCCGCGGCGCTGGACCCGCAGCAGGTGCTCGAACTGGCCGCCGGTACGGGCGTCGCCACCGCAGCGCTCGTGCGAACGTTGCCAGGCGCCGACATCACGGCCACCGATCTGAACGCAGCGATGGTGTCCTGGGCGGCGGAGCGGATCGACGGTGTCTCCTGGCGACAGGCGGACGCGCAGCGCCTGGACGTCCCGGACGCTTCGTTCGATCTGGTCGTGTGCCAGTTCGGCGTCATGTTCTTTCCGGACAAGCCAGCAGCCTTCGCCGAGGCGGCGCGCGTATTGCGGCCCGGGGGCACGTTGCTGTTCACGGTATGGGACGCCGCGGAGGCATCACCCTTCCCGGCCGCTCTGGTGGACAGTCTGGCTGCGGTGCTGCCCGACGATCCCCCGGACTTCGTCGTCCGGTTGCCGCACGGCTACGCCGACGTGGACCAGATCACGATGGATGTGCAGGCGGGTGGCCTGGAGCAGGTGAGCATCGAACGGGTCGTCCTTCGTGGGACGGCCCAGTCGGCGCGGTCGCTGGCCGAGGGATTCTGTCTGGGAACTCCGCTGCGCTTTGCCCTGACGGAACGGGGAGCAATCGACGAGCTGACCGAGGCGGTGGCCCAGCAGATGACGGCGCGGCTGGGTGGCGGGCCCGTGAGTGGCGACCTGGCGGCGTTCGTCGTTTCGGCCCGCAAGCCGACCTAGCCGCCAGCGGAACTCGACGTCTGGCCGCGGCCGCCTCGGGTCAGCTGGTCCAAGGCGGCCGGCAGCTCATCCAGCGAGGCGATGCGGGCGTCGGGGACCGTCTGGTCGGGACAGCGCGTGCCGGCTCGGTCGAGCCAGGTCCCGAACCAGCCGGCGCGTTGTGCTCCCGCGACGTCATTGATCAAACAGTCGCCGACCATGGCGATCTGGTCGGGCGAGCACCTGACTGCGGCTGCGGCGATGTCGAACAGCTCGGTGTCGGGCTTCTCGACCCGGTGGTCCTGAGCCCGCTGCGTTCGTGCCCGATTGTGCAACCGTTGGCCCCGTGGCGGGGCCGAGAGTTGCACAATCGGTGTGACGCGTTCAATCGAGGGGTGGCGCGAGCTCATGATCTTGGAGATCGATGGCGAACGGATCGGGTTCATCTGGGTAGGACCGCACCCGGGACGCCCGAACGCTTCCGAGGTGGCGTGGCTGTACAACATCGCGCCATTGAATGGCACGCCGACGACAGCGACATCCATCCGCCGGACATCCTCCCGTCGCGGCAGGCGCGCGAACGTCGAGAGCCCCGCAAAGCGAGGAACCACCGATGCGTCCGTCGGGCCCACCGGCCCGCTGTCCGTAGGAACGGTCACGCGCCCGGGTATTGCCGCTACGCCAGCGCGCGCAGCCGTCGGACCACCCTCGGCCCGCCGCTTTCCGGCTCACGCAGCACGAATCCGCTCGGCTTGCGGGTAGGGCGGGCGCCAACCCAGCACGCGTGGTGCGGCCAGCGTGAGATCGCTGCTGACTGTGAAAGCCCCGACAATCGCGGCAAGCAGGAAGCCAGCTCGGAGAAACCCGTGGACCGACGGTGAGGAGAGCGGCCCGAAGTGCAGGTAGCTGGGCACAAAGAGCGTAAGGAAAGCACCCGCGCTGAACCATGGCACTGCTCGGCGCTGGCCCGTCCGGCAGAGATCGAGCAGCACAGTGCCGGTCAGCAGTCCCGCGGTGTAGTAACTCCAGGTTCCAGGATCAAGCAACATGCGCACGGCAATCACGGCAAGGACGATGGCCGCCGCCCGCCCCCGCCGCCACAGCAGGCACCCCAGCCCTACCCCGAGTAACAGTTGCGCTGGTCGGCACCACCACGGGGTCACCGGGTCGTTCACGCCGAGTGCGCGGAGCGCGGAGCCGGCCGCGTTCTGGATCCGGTATGTCGCGGCGGTCACCGAACGCGGATCGGCGATGAGAAAGGGCAACCAGGCCAGGGCGACCGTGCCCGCCCACCAGGCCAGCGCGCGCAGCCGTCGGGCCGCCGGAACCACGAACAGCAGGGGAACGAACGCGAGCGCCCAAGGCTTGGCATCTGCGGCGAGTGCCAGCAGCATTGCGCCGGCAATGCCGTGCTTGCGTTGGACGGCGACGAGCGCCGCGACCGTGAGCGTCAGCGCCAGGACGTCGTCGAGGTGACCGGCTCGTCCGGCTAGTTCCTCCCAGACAGGGATGAACAACAGGCCGGGCCACAGGATGCGGAACCGGGATTCGGCCGGCAGTAGCGTCGCTGCCAACGCGAGCAGCCCCAGCCCGACGGCACTCATGACGACGGCTGCGGTCAGCTTGACCACTGCGGCCGGAAGGAGCGTGAACGGTACCGCGGCCAGCAGGCTGAGCGGGCCGATCTGCAGCTGGGGATTGCTGTGATACAGGTGCAAACCGCCGTGCGGATTCGAGAACTCCAGCAGCAATTTGGCTCCGGTGGCGAAGTAGTGCCAGGAGCCTGCCGGGGAACTGAGGTGAACCACGGTCCACGCCGTTGACCACACCGCGAAGATGAGCCAGATGGACGAACTGGCTAGCTGCCGCCGCCGTGGGCCGATGTCGAGCAGACCGTCTCGATGGCGCGTTGTGGGAGCGAGGGCGTAGGCGGCCAATGTCACAGGGGAGCTCACCCGTAGGGCCTCGCCTCGAGTAGCAGGCCGCGCGGTGGGCAGGGATAACTCATTAGATAAGTCTCGGGCAGGCACATGTGAACTCCATGTCGAGCGTGATCGCCGGCAGCACTTCGGACGTGCCGGCAGGTGGCCGGGGTCACACCGCCGGGAGACGGGCCGTGTACTTGCGTACCTCAAGGCTGCTCGCGCGCGCCTGAACGTCAGCTGACCGAGCCGAGCCCAGTCACCACGGTCACAATGGATTCGTGGTCGTCGTCGATGCGCAGAGTTTCGAAGTCATGGTGAGCCAGGCGCTGGACAGCCTCCCGCCGGAGCTCGGCGGCGTGATGCGCAACGTCGCCGTCACCGTCGAGCACAGCCCCGGTCCGATGGGTCTGCTCGGGCTGTACGAGGGCGTCCCGCTCACGGCACGAACGTCGCACTATTCCGCCGTGCTGCCGGATCGGATCACGATCTACCAGCAGGCGATCTGCGCGATCTGTGCAACCGAGAGAGACGTCGTCGAAGAGGTCCGCCGCACCGTGATCCACGAGATCGGACACCACTTCGGTATCGACGATGCTCGGCTGCACACGCTCGGCTGGTAGCGGTGACAGCATCCGGCACCTCACCCGCTGCCACTTGCCCGTTGAGTGACGTATCTCCGCGTCGAGTGACGGCGAAATTGCCGTCTCTGATCAGGTAGATCCGTCACTCAACGGGGTGGGTGACATTGGCTATACGGTGTCCGCGTTGATGTGGAAGTCGACGGTTTCGATATTGCTCGCGACGCCGAGGGCCTTGAGATCTGCCGCGTTGACGACGCCGTCGTGGTTCACGTCGGCAACGACGTTGGGCGCGTCGTCGAATACCCCGTTGTGGTTGAGGTCGGCCACGACCGCGACCGTGAGGGTGGTGTCAATGTTCTGCCCGGCGATCGGCGCCCCGACAATCCAGGTATCCCACAGCTCAGTCTGATCCATGGACCGGTCCGTGACGCCAGTGAGGTTGAACAGACCGGCCAGGTTCGTACCGGGACCGGAGAAGCCCGGGAGTGAGGCGTTGGTGGTGGAGGCGAGCACGACCAGTCCGGGAAGGCGGTCGTCATGGCCGGGACCGAACAGGCCGGGGAACGGCTGCGCGCCGGCGTGGGATCCTGGGCCGGTCAGTTGGAGCCCGCTGAAGCCGGCCTGACGCAGCCCGTCCGGGCCGCCGGGGTAGTCGAGTTCCAGGTCTACGAACCAGCCTTTGCCGGCGATACCGGCGTTGTCGCCGCGGTCGGGAGCGAGGATCTTGACCTCGACCGGGTGGTCGTTGCGGGAGTTTTCCGGAGCGTCTGCGGCGGCGCCTTGCTGGGTGGCGGCGAGCAGCCCGCCGGCGGCCACGATTGCGACCGCGGCTGCGGCGGCGCTGTGCTTGCGGGTCCAGGTACGCATGTCATGCCTTCCGGTCGGGAGTCTGGTCATAGCCATGTACGCCGGGTGGCATGGCCCCGTTCAGCGCCTGCGTCATTCGCTTCAGGCGGGCGCGGTGGCCAGAGTGGAACCGCTCGGTTCGGCCAGCACCAGCACCTGAGCCAGCTCGGCGAGCGGGATCGAGGTGGCGCCGGCCAGATGCGCCTGACGGCTCTGGGTCGCACCCCATGAGGCAGCCTGGTCTCGCTCCCCGTGACGGCCGACCGCGATAAGGATGAAGTGGCCGGTGGCAGGCAGGTGCGCGATGTCGAGGCTGATGGCGGTGCCCCAAGGTTTGGCGGTGTAGCTCGCTTGCCCTTCGGTACGCGACCCGGCAGCGGCTTGCAGTGCGGTGCCACCGGCGTGGCCCGTCTCGCCGCGCACCAGCACGGTGCCGACGAGCACCGCCGCCGCCGCGGCGACGGACGCTAGCGTGGACTGGACCACCGTTCGCCGATGCCGGCGGCGCCGCTGGGCGCGAACCTGGTCCAGCAGGCACGACGGCAGTTCGGGACGGGCCTGCACGGTCGGTGCCTCGATGGCGTCCACGCGGCGCAAAAGTCCCGGGATCGGGGCGTAGGACGCCAGTTCGTCTCGGCACTGGGCGCAGGCCGGCAGGTGTTGTTCGAGGCGGTCGCGGCTGTCGGAGTCCAACCCGCCCAAGACGTAGGCGCCGAGCAGGATCCGCAGGTCATCGTGCTCGCTCACCTGGTCACTCCCATCTCCTCGAACGCGGCCCGCAGCGCCCGGACGGCGTAGTAGCTGCGGGAACGCACAGTGCCTTGCGGAACGCCCAACGCGACCGCAGCGGCCGCCACCGACTGGTCGTCGAAGAACAGTGCCCGCACGACAGCGGCATGCTCGGCGGTAAGCCGACTCAGCGCCTCGTGGATCAGCCAGCCGTCCAGCGCCTGGTCGACGTCGTCGTCGGTGGGGGCGCAGCCGAGCGCTCGGTCGTCGCTGACGAGCCGTGGGCGGCGTTCGCTCGCCCGCCACCGATCGGTCAGCACGTTGCGAGCCACCGTCAACAGGTAGGGCCGTGGACTGCCGCGGGCCGGATCGATCCGGTCCAGGTTTCGCCAGGCCCGCAGCATCGTCTCCTGAACTACGTCCTCCGCGGCCGACCGGTC
>JAYTRE010000245.1:0-10910 GCA_043746395.1 Pseudonocardiales bacterium | reverse complement strand
CCTGCGGGCAGCCGTGCGAGCGCCCGGTCACGGAGCGACCAACGAGACGAGCATGATCATCGGGAGTCTGCCAGCGGCGGGGGCCCCGCGGTGCCGCGGGGGTTCCATTTACGGGAACGAGGCGCCGGCGACGAGGTTCGCCGGGCAACGCGTATCCGCTCGTGCTCTGTCAATCGTTGTCGTGTGGGGTGGAGAGCAGGTCGGCGGTGGTGGTGATCGTCGCGAAGCGGCCGGCTTGCAGATTGAGCGCGGTGACGCGCATGAGATCGGCTGCCTTCTGCGTAGCTACGCCGTCGGGCAGTTGCGTCGTCAAATCGAAGGTGCGGGTCGCGTCGAGGGCCACAGTGACGCGGTACCCGAGGTTGCCCGCCATCCGGGCAGTGGTCTCGACGCACATGTTGGTCTGGATGCCGCAGATCACCAGTTCGTTGACGCCTTCGGCGGTTAGCCAGGTGTGCAGGTCGGGGTGGCCGTAGAACGCGGAGTTCACGTTCTTGTCCACCAGCAGGTCGGCCGTGTCGGGGTCGATGAAGGTCTTGAGCCGGTTGCCGGGCTGCGCGGGGTGCAGCGGGGAGGCTGCGGCGGCGGCGTTGTGGCGCACCACGACGATCGGACCGGGGCGATGAACGGCCCAGTGCCCCAGCAGTGCCTTGACGTTGGTCTCGGCGTCAGGGTTGGCGCTCGGGCCCCAGTAGGCGGCGTCGTCGAAGCCGTCCTGGACGTCGATGACGACTAGTGCGCGCGGGCGGGGAGGTGGTGTTTGTGTCATGCCCTGATATCACCAGGGCGTTAGCGTCGAAGACAGTGGCGCCGAAGACAGTGATCGATAGAATCGTGCCATGAAGGTGGCATTGCTGTTGATGCCGGGCATGCGCTGCTTCGACGTGGCCGCCGCGCTGGAGGTCTTCGCCCACGATCGCACTGGGCGGGGCGTGCCTCGCGACGAGGTGCGGTGCGTGGCGACGCGCTCGGAGGTCACGCTGGAACACGGTCTGCGCGTAGATGCCGCGCCGCTGGCGGCCGCGGCCGGCGCCGACCTGGTGCTGGTACCCGGCTCCTCCCGCCTGCCGAACCTGTGGGAAACCATGGAGCAGACCGGCGGCCTGGCGGTGCGCGAAGCACTGCTCGGCGCGCACGCCGCCGGTGCGCAGGTGGCCTCGCTGTGCACCGGTGCGTTCGTCCTGGCAGCCACAGGCCTACTTGACGGTGAGGTGGCGACAACGCACTGGTCGGCGTGCGAGTTGCTGGCCGAGCGACACCCGCGGATCCGGGTGCAGCCCAATGTGCTGCACACTCGCGACGCCTCCGGCACGGTGTGGACGTCGGCCGGGGTCAGTGCGGGCATCGATCTGTGCCTGGCGTTGCACGCCGTCGCCCACGGAGCCGCAGCCGCTGCGACGGTGGCCCGCTCGATGGTGTTGCCCACAGCACGCCACGGCGGGCAGGCGCAGTACGTGCCCGTCCGGCGACGACCACACGAGAAGGCCGGCGTCGAGTTCGAGGAGCTGCGGGCCACCGTGCGGGCCGAGATCACCCGACCCTGGGCGCTGGCCGAGCTCGCCCGCACCGCCCAGACCGCACCGCCCAGACCGCACCGCGCACGCTGCAACGGCGCTTTACCGCCGAGACGGGGACCACCCCGGGGCGCTGGGTGCTCGGCGAGCGCATGGCGGTGGCCCGCGAGCTGCTGGAGACCACCCGGCTCAGTGTCGAGCAGGTCGCTCACCGTTGTGGGTTCGCCAGCGCCGACCTGCTACGCAAGCACTTCACCGCCCACCTGCAAACCTCACCGACCCGGTACCGCGAAACATTTGCCCCCACCTCCGACACGACGTCGTGACAAGTGCACCGCAGCCCTAGGTGTCGAGCCCAGCATCCAGCGACGCCCTAGCTCGGAAGCGAACTGGGTGTTTCCGGGAGTGACGACGTGTGGGTGTTGGCGTCAGCCAACTGCCTCGCGTAGCTGGTGAATCTGTGCCTCGACGCCAGCGGCCAGAGTTGCGATCGCCTCGCGGTCCAACGGTCTGTCCGCCTCCAGCGCGGCGGCACGGATGAACGCGGTCACCTTGAGCCCGGCCGCATCGGCTCGCCGGCGAAGCGCGTCGATCTCATCGGCCGAGAATCGAACGGAAATGGTCACGTCGCGGCGGCCGATCTCGACTGGCTCGGTACCTGTTCCCTCAAACTCTGATAGGTCGCCAGTGCGGTTGTAGTAGTCGGCAAGTTCCGCCTCCGACATGTGGTTCGTTCGCATGCTCACTCCGCCCATCCTGTGATCGGCCTCGCCACGTCGCCCGTCAACTGGATCACGACCGCCACCCGCTTGCCGCCATCGGTGAACGACCTCAAGAGCCGTCGGCCCGGGGCGTCCTTTGAAGGGTGCAAATCTGTGCCGTCCGCGTTCAGATCGCCTGTTCGATCTCTGCGGCTGTGAGGCGCTTCGTCGCGTGATCGAGGTTGTACTCGTCCCACTCGATGTGATCGAAGATCACCGCGCAGCCACTCCCTCCATTGTGTTGCACATTTCCAGGTACTGCAACACGGCCGGCACTGTTCGACGGACAAATCCTGGCATAGGTGCTTGGCCTACTCCGCACGGCGGACGATCGAAAAGCTACTGCCCCTGGCGCCAGACGACGTCGATGTCGTCGGGGTTGAAGTGCGGGCCGTGTGACGACGGCCTGATCGTGATTCGCTCGATGATCTCCGACAGGATCAGCCGCTTGCGCTCGTTCGACACGTCCGGCGACTCGAGTTCGGCGATCTGCGTCTCGCGTGAGGGGAGTTGCCGAATGTTCTCGCCTTCCGCGCCCGCGGCGCGCGCCGAGTCGATGCGAGCGTTGAGCTCGGCGAGCGTGGCGTAGAAGTCCTCGTCGTTGATCTGCCCACTGCTCCACGCCGTGCGAAGGCCGGCCTTGCGCGCCTGCAACCGTTCGAGGTCGCCGGCCTTCACAGCGCGCTCGGCACCCGCGCGACGTGGACGAACGTTCTCCCGGTTGAGGTAATCAATGGCGAGCGCGATGACAAAGCGGTCGACCTTGTCCGCGTTGCGGCTCACGCCGTTGCAGCCACCGAGGTCCTTCGGGCGGCAGCCGTACATTCGCATGCTGCGCACCACGCGGCCGACCATTCGTGTCTGGCACTTGCCGCAGATACACAGCCCGGAGAGCAGGTGCTTTCGGCCGGTGGCGGGAGGTGTCTTGACGTTTGTGGCACCGCGTCCGGTACCGGCATCAAGGGTGTTCTGCAGCAAGATCCATTCGTCGACGGTGAGGATCGCCGTCCAATCGCCGCGAACCCATTCGCCGTTGTAGCGGACGGCGCGCAGCCACCACTCGTTGACCTTCGGCCGGTTCTCGTGGAACACGCCGGTGTAGGCGCGGATGCCACCGAGGCGCGGGTTGCGCAGGATGTTGTTCAAGGCGGTGCGCGTCCACTTCTTGCCGCCGACCGTCGGGATGTCTCGGCGCTGGAAGTCGAGCGCGATCGTGGTCAGCGAGACGCCGTTCTCGACCTGATCGGAGATCTCGCGCAGTAGCTCGGCCTCGGACGGCACGAGGGTCTGCCCGTCGATCTCCCAACCAAACCGCCGCGGACCGCCACGAACGACGCGGCCCTGCTGCGCGTGCTGGACTGCGGCGCGGGCCTGCCGGCGGCTGGTGTCCTCGCTCGACTTCAGCGCCACCGAGACGAGCATCCGCGCAAGCATCCGACCGCCCGAGGTCATCAGGTCGATGTCGCCGGTAACCGGCTTGACCGGCACCTTCTTGTACTCGACCCAGTCGATCAGGTCCTCGAGGTCGCGTGGTTGCCGAGCGAGGCGGTCCATGTCGTAGAAGACGATGCCGTCGATGTGGCCGGCCTCCAGGTCGTCGAGCATCTGCCGGAACGCTGGCCGGATTACCCGGAAGGCGACTCGGCCGTCAGCGAGCCGGACCTTCTTCTTGCGGTACGCCGACGTGTCGTTCTCGTCGTAGCGGCGAGCGAACGGTCCCCAGCTCATTCGCTCGCGCAATAGCTCGCAGTCGTCGTCCTGCCGAGCGACGCCCTCAGCGAGGCCGAGCTTGTCGTAGCTGATCCGCTTGTACAGCGCGGGACGCTCCGGAACATGCGTCGGTGCAAGATCGATCGTCCGCAGAAAGAACGGCTCGACTGGGCCGACCGCGACGAGGTCGATCGCAAGCTCGGCGATGCCCCCTACCCGCCGAACTACCCGAAACAGGAGGGCGAGCCGCCTCGGGTGCAGCCGTCAAAAAAGGTCGCTGCGCATTGGGACGAGCACGGCAATCGTCTCGACGGCTGACTGTCGCGAGCGGGCACATAACCCAGACGTCGCAGGTTCGATCCTGCCCCGCAGTGCGCCAGCACCAACATCTCCACGGTAGCGTGCGTCAACCGGGTTATCACCCCGCTGTGAGGTGTCGGACGACCGGAGTGCACTGCCCGAACTATGGCGGCGGCCACGCAGAAGACGTATCGGCCGCTCATCAGAAGCGGCCCGATCAACACCGCCGAACTGGCCCCGCCGGCTGGCTTAATCCTGGCTCGGCGCCCAGTAATAGCATGATATAGTTTCCGGTACGCCTTTACCGGCAACTATAGTTGACTACTATGAGGATTAGGATGAAGCGTCCGCGCACGCACTCCCCGTCTTCGATTGCTGCCGTGGAGATTCTCGGCCTGGAGATCGCCCGGGCCCGCCGAGCACGCCGGCAGACTCTCGACGATCTCGCGCAGCGCGCCGGGGTATCGCGGCCGACCCTGCACAGCATCGAGCACGGTTCCCCGAGCGTGGCCATTGGCACGGTGTTCGAGGTGGCGACGCTGCTCGGTATCCCCTTGTTCGGTACAGGTGATCGCGGCGAGCTGAGCGAACTGCGCAATCGCGGCCGGGATCGGCTCGCCCTCCTGCCGGCGCGGGTACGCGAGCCGCTTGAGTCCGACGCCGCGCCCGACGATGACTTCTAGCCAGCCCACAGAAGCCTACGTGTGGGTGTGGCTGCCAGGTGACCTAGACCCGATCGTTGCCGGACGGCTGACCCGCCGCGGTGACAGCCTGACGGTCTTCACCTACGGGCGCAGCTACCTTGAGCGCTCCGAGGCGATCCCGCTGTATCTGCCCGAACTACCGCTGCGTCGCGGCGCTCAGCCGCCGCCGATGGGACTGAGCGTCGCGGGCTGCGTCAATGACGCTGGACCGGACGCCTGGGGCCAGCGCGTCATCCTGGCACGGTTACAAGGGCCCATCACTGGCGAAAGCGACACCGCTGACCTGCCTCTGCTGGCCTATCTGCTCGAATCTGGGTCCGACCGGATTGGAGCCCTCGACTTCCAAGCCAGCGCGACCAACTACGTCGCACGGGGCGAGAGCGCGACGCTGGAGGAGCTGGCCCGAGCCGCCGAGCGGCTGGAGTCAGGCGAGCCGTTCTCCGCTGAACTGGACATGGCGCTGCTGCACGGCTCGTCGATCGGCGGCGCCCGACCGAAGGCATTGCTCGATGACGGCGACCGCAAGTTGATCGCCAAGTTCTCCTCCCGCACCGATCCCTACCCGGTCGTCAAGGCCGAGGCTGTCGGAATGGAGCTTGCCCGCCGGGTCGGGCTGCATGCGGCCGCCACCGAGGTGAGCGAATGCCTCGGCCACGACGTGCTTCTGGTCGAGCGTTTCGACCGGACCGCCGTACGCGGAGAACGTCGGCTGATCGTCTCGGCGCTGACCATGCTGGAGCTCGACGAGATGATGGGACGCTACGCCACCTACCCCGATCTGGCCGACATCATCCGGGCTCGCTTCACCGATCCAACCTCGACGCTGCGGGAGCTGTTCTGCCGCATCGTGTTCAACATCCTGATAAGCAACACCGACGACCACGCCCGCAATCACGCCGCGTTCTGGAACGGGTCGGCGCTGAGCCTCACGCCCGCCTACGACCTGTGCCCGCAACCGCGCTCGGGCACCGAGGTCAACCAGGCCCTCGCCATCGACCGCAACGGAAACCGCCGGAGCCGGCTGCAGGGCTGCATCGCCGCCGCCGAGATCTACCAGCTCACCGCCGCTCAGGCCAAGGACATCATCGACGCTCAGGTCGAGACCATCCGAAGTCAGTGGCAGGACGCGGCCGACGCCGCTCACCTCACCAAAGCCGAACGAGCGCGGATGTGGGGGCGACAGCTGCTCAACCCCTACGCCTTCGAGCGCTGAGCGCATTGATCAGCGCTCGAGGGCTAGAGTCGCGGCGAGTTCGACGGTAACCGAAGTAGTCGGAGCTAACGACGGAATCGGGCCCCCGCTACAGCGCAACGCAGTAAATACGGCTCTCCGACCCGATCCGTGGGTCAGATGATCTTGGTGCGGCCGGGTAGGGGTGGGCAGTAGTCGCCAAGGGTGAGCACCGCTAGGGGGCCCGCTGCGGATCTTGAAGCCTATGCGTTGTCCCTGGCATACGCGGAGCACCTGTCGGAGGACCTGATGTCGCTCGAACGTAGCGTTGCGACGGTGTGCAGACGCGCCGCGGCGTGACGGCGCAGCTGCACACTGTCCGCAGCGAGACGCCCCACTGGGGTAGCCCAGCAGCTCAGATCGTGATCAACACGATCGCGACGCCGGCGAGCGCCAGGCCGACCCGTTGCACCCTGCTGGTGTGCTCGTGTAGCAGGCCGACCGCGAGCAGCACGGTCGCCGCCGGGTACAGCGAGGTGAGCACGCTGGCCAGCGACAGCAGCCCGTGGCGAGCCGCGAGCAGGAAGAACATGTTGGCCAACGCGTCGAAGGCGCCGGCGACAACAGTGATCGCGAGCAGCCGGCCTCGGATGCGGGCGAAGGCGTGCCGTTGCCGCGCGACGGGCAGGATGAGCAGCGGTGCGGTCAGCCGCGAGATGACCAGCGGCCACATTCCCGAGTCCTGCCCGGCTCGGGCGAGGAAGATGAAGTAGAAGCCGAAGCCGAGCCCGGCGACCAGGGCCAAGCCCAGCTTCGGCAGGCCGATGGGTCCGTGCGGGTGGTCCTCGCCGGTGCGGCTGACCAGCACGACCGCAGTGATGCCGACCAGGATGCCTACCCAGGCGTAGCCGTGTGGCCGCTCACCGACGGCGACACCGAAGATCACCGGCACGATCGCGGCCAGCACGGCCGTCACCGGAGAGATGATGTTCATCGGCGCGACGGCCATCAAGGCGTACATCGTCATCACGCCCACCACGCCGACAACCCCGCCCAACACCCCGTAGAGCACGACGTGCCCGCTGACCCGGCCCGGGAAGAGCGGCAGCATCATCAGCATCAGCACGGCGCCGACGGGGTAGCTGTGCAGCAGGACAGTCACCACGTTGACCCGGCGCGAGGCGAGGCCGCCCGCGAAGTCGCCGATGCCGTACAGGACGGCGGCGAGCAGGCCGAAGATGACGATCACGCCCCACCGTATCGGGGCGGGCCGAGCCGCTCAGGCGGGCTTGGTCAAGGTGAACTGCTGCACGTCGAGGTACCCGGTGCGAAAGCCCGACTCGCAATAGGCGAGGTACAGCGACCACATGCGGCGGAAGGTCTCGTCGAAGCCGAGGCTGTCCACCTGCTGGACCGCAGCCTCGAAACAAGCCCGCCAGCGCCGCAGGGTCTCGGCGTAGTGCCGCCCGAAGGAGTAGCGGTCGGCGACGCGCAGCGCGGTGCCGTCGGCGAGCGTGCGCTCGATAGCCTCGACCGAGGCCAGCTGCCCGCCGGGAAAGATGTACTTGCGGATCCAGGTGTAGGTGTCGCGGGTCGCCAGCACGGTGTAGTCGTCCTGAAGGATGGCCTGCAGCCCGACGCGCCCGCCCGGGGCGAGTAGGCGATCGATGGTGCCGAAGTACTCGTGCCAGTGGTTGGCTCCGACCGCCTCGACCATCTCGACGCTGACGATCGCGTCGTACAGGCCCTGAGCCTCGCGGTAGTCCTGAAGGAGCACGCTCGCCCGGTCGGTCAGGCCGGCTGCGCCGATGCGTTGGCGGGCCAGCTCGGCCTGCTCGGTGGAGATGGTCAGCGACGTGACACTAGCCCCGCGGGCTGCCGCCCGCAGCGCCAACTCGCCCCACCCGGTGCCGATCTCCAGGACGCGGGTGCCGGCACCGACGGCGGTCGCATCGAGCAGCCGGTCGATCTTGCGGTGCTGTGCCGTGACGAGGTCTTCCGTGGCACCGTATGGCTCGCCGTCGAAGAGCGCCGAGGAGTAGGTCAGCGACTCGTCGAGGAAGGTCTGGAACAGGGCGTTGGACAGGTCGTAGTGGTGGTGGATGTTCTGGCGCGAGCCTTCGACGGTGTTGTCGTGGTGAGCGGGCACGCGGCGCAGTACCGCGTGCCGCAGCCGGTGCAGCACCGCGGGCACCAGCTCACGCATGTTGGCAGCAAACGCCGCCAACACCCCGGCAAGGTCGTCAGCAGTCCAATCGCCGGCCATGTACGCCTCGCCGAAGCCGATCGTCCCGGTACTCCCCAAGCGTCGGTAGAACGCCGCGGGACGCACCAGGCGCAATACGGGATCGGCCCCGGTGCCACCACCGAAGCGCGAGCCGTCTCCGTCGAGCACCCGGACCGGCAACCGGCTGACGGCGTGCCGGAAGATCCGCTTCGCGACGGCCGCGCGCACCGGCGAATGCGGCACGGTGGCAACATCGGGCCACAGCTGCGGATTGATGCGACGATCGGTGCCGGACTGTCGCCTGGGTTCGGTGATGGTCATCTGGGTCCCCTCCGACGGTCCACCGTGGGCGCCTGCGTCGCGCGCCGCCCCCATCACACGATGAGGGAGGCGTGTCCGGCAAGTGCCTTCGCCAGGACATTCGTCGTGTTGCCGCCGACGGTTCCCTCTGGAGCCTTGTCGAAGAGCACACCGGTGACGAAGCCGGCGGCGAGTTCGTGCCAGACCCGCGCGCGCCGTAGCATCGCGTGCTTGTCGTCGGCGACGCTGACGTAGCTCACCGACGCCGCGACGCGCGCGGCCCGCTCGGCATAGGCCGCCGAAGCAGGCGCGCTGGTCATGCGGTCCTCGGTGCCGTGGGCGATGAGCAGGCGCCGTTCGGCAAGCTGCGCCACCGGATCACCCGCCTCGATCCATGGTGCCAGCCCGACGACCACCCGGACGCTGGGGTGCCCGGCCACGTACAGCGCGGTGCGGGCGCCCATCGAATGGCCGACGAGGGCGACCGGCAGCCCGGGATGCCGGCGATCCAGCTCGTCCAGCGCCCACCGGGCGTCGCGCAGCGGCGAGCGGTCCGCGCCGTTCCAGCCGCGCACGGAATACCGCAGCCGGACCACGACGAGCCCGTGCGGCGTCCCCGCTCGGCGCAGCGCGCGGGCAAAGGGCAGCATGCGCAGCACCGCGAGCTGGTTGGCGCGCACCTGCCGCCTGCTTACCGAGCGCCCGCCGTGCAGCACGAGCGCCACCGCAGTTGGCACGCCTGCGGGGCGGTTGACATCGAGGTGAGGGCTCGGCATCAGCGTGGGCAGGTGGTGTTCGGCGCGGGGAGCGCGGCGCTGATCAGGTAGTTGTTGACGTCGTTGTCGATGCAGGAACTGCCCTGCAGGTAGGAGGTGTGTCCCTCCCCGTTCCAGGTGAGCAGCCGGGCGTGGCCGAGCGTCTTGGTGAGGTCGATCGCGCCCTGGTAGGGCGTGGCCGGGTCGTGCAGGTTGCCGATCACGAGCACGGTGGCCGGGGTCGGCGCGGTCGGCAGCGGCGGCACGGTGCGCACCGGTTGCCAGCTCTGGCACGACAGCAGCGAGGGTGCGGCCCACAGTCCGAACATCGGGTATTCCTTGGCCCAGGCGACGGCGGTCGCGCGCACCGTCGCATCGGTCGGGCCCGGCGCGCTGTCGTTGCAACTGATCGTCAGGTTCGCGTCGGCGATGTTGCTGTAGGTGCCGTCCGCGTAGCGCTGGTTGTAGTCGTCGGCGAGGGCGAGCAGTCCCGAGCCGTCGCCGTTCTGCCCCGAGCTGAGGGCCTGGGCGAGCTTGGGCCATTGCGACTGCGAGTACAGCGCATCTAGCACGCCGGTGAGGGCCAGGTTTTCCGTCAACCGGCGAGAGGTCCCGGTGGGCAACGGGCTCTGGAATGCCTTGCGGACGATCCCGTAGACGACCTGGCGCGGATTGCCGAGCGGGCTGCACGCGGGCAGTGTGAGGCAGTTCGCGGCGAACTGGTCAAAGGCACCCTCGAAACCCTTGAGTTGGTCGGCGAATGAGGTGATCGGACCGGTTAGCGGATCGACGGCCCCGTCGAGGACGAAGGCCCGAATGCGACCGGGGAACAGGTGCGCGTACTGGGCGCCCAACTCCGTGCCGTAGGAGAAGCCCAGGTAGTTCATCTGCTGGTCACCGACCGCCTGGCGGATCAGATCCATGTCCCGCGCGGTGTTGACAGTGTTGTAGTCGGCCAGCGTGGCGCCGTACTTGCTCAGGCAGCTCGCCGCCACGCTCTGCGCCTGCTGCTTGGCAAGCGCGAATCCGGTCGCCGTCAGGATCTGCGGGGAGGAGGAGTTCAGGGCGTCTTTCTGGGCGTTCGTCGTGCATTCGATCGGCGCGGACAGGCCCACGCCGCGGGGGTCGAAGCCCACTAGATCGAAGTGCGTGAGCAGGCTGTCCGACACCTGCGCCGAGAGCCCGGCGACGAGGTCCAGGCCCGAGCCGCCCGGGCCGCCCGGGTTCACCAGCAGCGAGCCGGTGGATGCGGTGTTGTCGCTGTCGTGGACCTTGATGATCTCCAGCGTGATCTTCTTGCCGGTCGGGTCGGCGTAGTCGAGCGGAACCTGCAGCCGTCCGCAGAAGAACGTGAGCTTCGCCCGTCGCCCGGCGGGAAAGGGCAACGAGCCGAGGCTGAGCAGGTTGGTGCAGTCGACGAAGGTGATCGGTTGGATTGTCGGCGTGGCGGGGCTCGGCGCCCCGGATG
>JAYTRE010000244.1:0-2086 GCA_043746395.1 Pseudonocardiales bacterium | reverse complement strand
CAACCGTGCCTTCACGGCGAAGGCCCCGGCGGAGGTCATCGCCAGGGTGCAGGAGCGGCTCGCCACCGCCGAGGCCGACCTGGCCCGGCTCCGCGCTGCGCTGGACGCACTCCCGCCCGAGTTAGCTGGCCGCTCGTGGTGACCGAGGCGGAGAAGTATGCGGGCCTGCTACGCCAGGCCGAAGTCGAGGTGAGCGCCCGGTGGGGCGAAGGGCGCCTGGAACCCTCCACCGAACGCATCAGCGCGTTGCTCGACCTGCTCGGCCGGCCACAGCACAGCTACCGCTGCATCCACCTCACCGGCACGAACGGCAAGACCAGCACCGCGCGGATGGTCGACGAGCTGCTGCGCGGCTTCGGACTGCGGACCGGCCGCTTCACCAGCCCACACCTGTCGGAGATCACCGAGCGCATCGTCATCGACGGCGCCCCGATCAGCGCCCGCACCTTCGTCGAGGGTTACCGCGAGATTGCGCCGTACCTGGAACTGGTCGACGGCCAGTTCGACATCAGGCTGTCGTTCTTCGAGGTGATGGTCGCCCTGGGCTATGCGCTGTTCGCCGACGCGCCGGTCGAGGTCGCCGTGGTCGAGGTCGGCCTCGGCGGCCAGTGGGACGCCACCAACCAGATCGACGCCGAGGTCGCGGTGATCACGCCCATCGACCTCGACCACACCGCCTACCTCGGCGAGACCGTCGACCGGATCGCTGCGGAGAAGTCCGGGATCATCAAGGCCGGGGCGACGGCGATCCTGGCCGCCCAGCAAACCGAGGCCGCCGCCGTGCTGCTGCGCCGTGCCGCCGCGGTCGAGGCCAGCGTCGCGCGGGAGGGGCTGGAGTTTGGCGTCCTCGAGCGCCGGGTTGCCGTCGGCGGTCAGGTGCTGACCCTGCAGGGCCTCGGCGGCGGCTACGACGAGATCTTCCTGCCGCTGCACGGGGCCCACCAGGCCCAGAACGCGGTCTGCGCGCTCGCGGCCGTCGAGGCGTTTTTCGGGGCCGGCGGCGACAACGGTCACCTTGACATCGAGACGGTCCGCGCCTCGTTCGCTGCGGTGCGGTCCCCTGGGCGCATCGAGGCGGTCCGGTCGGCACCGACGATTCTGCTCGATGCCGCCCACAATCCGGCGGGCATGGCGGCCACCGTCGCCGCCATCGGCGAGGCGTTCGACTTCCGGCGCCTCGTCGCCGTTGTCGCCACCCTGGCGGACAAGGACGTGCGCGGCCTGCTGCAGCAGCTCGAACCCGCCGTCGATGAGCTAGTGGTGACCCAGAACGGGTCGGCGCGGGCGCTTGCCGCCGACGCGCTGGCCGAGGTCGCTGTCGAGGTGTTCGGCGCCGAGCGGGTCACGGTCGAGCCGCGCCTGGACGACGCCATCGAGGCGGCCGTGCGCCTGGCCGAGGACACCGGCGGCGACGTCCTGTCCGGCGCCGGTGTGCTGGTGACTGGCTCGGTCGTCACCGCCGGTGAGGCCCGCGTCCTGATCGGCGTGCGCCGATGACCCCACCGCCTGAGCCGCTCCCACTGCCTGAGCCGCCCCCGCCGCCCGCCCCGACCGCGCCAACCGGGGCGGAGGTCGCCGAGCGGGCCCGGCGGGCCAATCGCGCCACTCGCAGCGCCCTGGCCGGTGTCCTCGGGCTCGAGGCGGTCGTGGTCCTGCTCGTCCCGCGGGCAATTGCCTACACCAGCTCCGGGCTGGGCGTCGTGCGCACCGTCATCCTGCTCAGCCTCGCGGTCCTCATGGTCCTGGTGGCCGCCGTTGTCCGCCGGCCCTGGGGCATCGGCGCCGGCTCGGTGCTGCAGCTCGCCTTCGTCCTCACAGGGGTGCTATTGACGGCGATGTTCATCGTCGGACTGGTGTTTGCCGCGATCTGGCTGTCGCTGCTCAACCTGCGCCACGAGCTCGTCGGCACGCCCGGCGGGCTGCGGCTACTCATCTCTTGAGCAGATCTTTAGCCCCGTTGCGCAGAGATTGTGTAATACCCTGGTTGGGCGCTGAGCACGCTCGGCGAACCTAGCTTTGACTGCGCTTCCTCGCGCCGGCTCCACGCCACCGCGGGACGCGCTGAAGACGCCCACACGGGCGCGGC